>CASDQW010000061.1 GCA_949282965.1 uncultured Lentisphaeria bacterium | reverse complement strand
GAAATTACCGGAAAACAGGTGATCAATAATGATTCAAAAAGATACCGCACTTCTGATTATCGATATGCAGCAGGATTTTGTCAGGGAGGGAACGCCGCTGTGCGTAGCCGGAGCCGCGGCGACGGTTCCGGTCATCGCCTCTTTGCTGGCGGATTGCCGCAACTCCGGCCGCATTGCGATTTTTCATATCGTCAGGGAGTATGAACCGGATGGAACAGACCTCTAACTCTTCCGTCTGGAGTCATTCCACCGCGTTCCCGGCGCGATCCGGGGGACGGCCGGTGCGGAAATCGTCCCCGAACTTCAGCCGCATCCGGGAGAAACGGTGATCGTCAAACCGCGTTACAGCGCTTTTTTCCAGACCAAGCTGGATTTATGCCTGCGCCGCCTTGGAGTCGATTCCCTGCTGATAGCCGGGACGCAATATCCGAATTGCATCCGCGCCACGGTGACCGACGCGCTTTCGCTGGATTATCAAGTCACCGTCATTTCAGACTGCTGCAGCGCCCGGACGCCGGAGATTGCGGAAGCCAACCTGACGGATATGCGCAATCTCGGCGCCCGCTGCCTGACGTTCGCCGAATGGCATCTGGAAATTTCAGGCCACCTTCTTCCGTCATCCTGTTGATCCGGCAGAAACCGGCGGAAGGCGTTACTTTTCATTTTCCGTTTATTTCTTCAGAAAGCCGAGCGCTTTCCTGTACAGCACATCAAACTCACTGCTGCAGAAACCATCCTCATGATCAGCTTGGCTGAGCGCTTTGATCAGAGTTTCCGGAGAGCTTTGACCGTCAAGATATGCTTGCGCCGGAGCGGCAATCGATTTCCAGTCGGATTGGGCGAATTTACGCAGAATCCCCTGCAAAGCCCAGCGGCGGCACTGTTCAATCCGTGCTCCCGGCGGATTATCGCCATGTTCCTTGTCCTCGCATGAATAAGCGTAGAGTTGCCTGCAAGGCAACTCCGGACATTCTCCGCAATGGAGATATCCTCTGCTCTGGCAACATTTCGCCACAATGCATTCCCCATGGAACGGTACTCCCGCCGTGGCAATACAACCGCCGCAGTTACAACTTTCCCTGAAACTGCACACATCGCACCGCAAACCGCAGCGCGAAGTAATTGAAGTCATCATTTTACATTCTCCCGGATATTTTGAAATTATCATCACATCTTTCCATTCCTTAAAATATAATTGCTTTTAGTAAAAGCAAACCATTGTTGTTTCCGGTAATTGAAAACTTCGCCTGTCAGATGAGGGATTACGGTTGACCGAAGAGGTGTGAATCAAAGAAGCCCTTGCCGCCGCGAGCGGCCGCCCAGCCCGCCGGCTCCCGTACCGGCGAACCTCCGTGCTCTTTGCACTCAACCGCGGAAAGTTTCAGCAGGACTCCGGGCTGTTCACCGCCGAAGATGATTTCGACTTCCATACAATACCTGAAGTTCCTCAGGAACGCGTATCAGCTCCGAAGGCGAATAATCGCACGGGATTCGTAACACTCCGCAAAAAAAGAGAATCGGGGTGTCGTCCCCGATTCCCGCATATTGGGATTCCGGTCGTTTTACAACGTGATTTTCCCTGAGACCACAAGGCAGATCGCGAGCACGTCCAGCGCAAGCAGGATCGCCAGATACCATTTTTCGGAAGTCAGGAAGATCGGCGTATTGTCGCCGTGCGCGACCTGCTCTTTGCGCGCCCAGAAAAACAGCGGCACGCCCAAGGTCAGAAAGATCGGAACCATTGCGACATAATTCAGTCCGCCCGCATAGAACATGAACAAACAGAACAGGAAACCGACAATTCCGCTGATCGTCGCCAGCACGATTCCCCTGGCGGCATATTGCCGGTACTGTTCCGTTTTACAGAGCTTGAACAAAAACAGAGTCGTCGTCAGGTATGCCGGAAGCATCACCAGCGAGCTTACGCTGTACATGGCCTGCCACGCATTGTTGGCGAAATGAACGACCAGCATCGCAATCTGCATGATGATGGTGCTCACCAGCAGGCCGACTCCCGCCGTGCCGTTTTTATTGACTTTGCTGAATGCTTTCGGGAACGTCCCGTTCAGCCCCGCCGCCAGCGGGATTTCCGCACAGAGCAGTGTCCAGGCGATCCAGCTGGTCAGAACGGAGATGATCAGTCCGATATTCATCAGCCATTCGCCCCATTTGCCGACGACGATCGCGAGCACGCCGGCCGTCGACGGATTCGGAATGCCTTCCAGCGTGTGCTGGGTGGTTATGCCGAACGGCAGCACGGACAGCAGCATATAAAGGCAGAGGGCGGCCAGAAAGCCGACCAGAGTCGCTTTGCCCACATCGGCCGGATTTTTCGCCCGTCCCGACAGAACCACGGCGCCTTCCACGCCGATGAAGCACCACAGCGCCACCAGCATCGGGGCTTTGATCTGCGCGGCGACCGATCCCAGATCCTGCGAAGCGACTTTGGCGGAATTTCCCCAGAAGTTCGCATCGAACTGCGTGAAACTGAACGAAAACAGCAGAATGATGATGAACAAAAAGAGCGGGAACATATTGCTGGCCGTTCCGATCAGGTTCACCAGACTGGCTTTTTTGACGCCGGCCAGCACCAGGAAATAGTAGAACCAGATCAGAACGGAACCGAAGATCACGGAATTCCAATTATTTCCTCCGGTGAAAACTCCGGGAAAGAAATAGTTCAACGAATCCATCAGGATCACGGCAAACGCCACGTTCCCGAATATGGTCATCAGCCAGTATCCCCAGGCGGTGATGAATCCGATGAATTTGCCGAATCCCTCCCGGGCATACATATAGACGCCGGCCTTCAGGTCGGGCCGGATGTCCGACAGGATCCGGAAGGAATTGGCGATGAAATAGACGCCCAGACCGACGATCAGCCAGGCGATGATGACCGGACCGGCCGCGGATGACTGCGCCGTGTTTTGCGGCAGGCTGTAAACGCCTCCTCCCAGCATGGAACTGACAACGACGGTGACCAGGGCAAAGAAACCGAGCTTTGCCGTGGCGGTTGTCTTGTCTTTGCTCTGTGTGTTTTCTTTTGACATAAGACGAAACCCCTCTTCTGGTTTTACTCAAATGCAAATTCAATCGCCCCGCCCTTTCAGGCGGGGCAGTCTCTCTTCTTTACATCCGGCCTTTTTTGATCGCGCCGGACACCTTGTGCGGCCTGAAAGACGTTTTCTGCCCGGCCGGGAGTTTTTTATCATCCTCGATGATTACCCTTACCCAGAAATCGCCGTTCTCATCGACGTTCACCCCCTGAATTTCATGTTCGAAGCCGGGGAAGTTTTTGTCGAATTCCTGCAACGCCTCAAGATATCCGATGATTCCTTTGTCGTCTCCGGAAATTCTTTCTCCGGGCATAAGCAACGGAATCCCCGGGGGATAAGGCACCAGCATGCCGGCGGCGATCCGGGACGGATAATCCTTGAGTCTGACATGCTCGACCTTGTAGCGCACCACCTTCTGATAGGCTTCCGCCGGCGACAGAACCGCTTCCGGGTCGGTATTGGCCGCCTTGTCCAGATGATCGATCAGGCCGAGCCTGCTCATCATATCGTGCATGGACTGGCACAGTTCCTTCAGCGTCATCCGCGCATATTCAGGTGAAATCTCCGCCAGCGACGGTATCGCGTCGGCGACCAATGCGCCGTTGTCATACAGCCGCTTGAACTCAAGCAGACTCTCGATCAGGGTCCCCCATTTGCCCTTGGTGGTGCCGACCGAGAACAGAATCAGCAACGTGTAATCACCAGTCCGGGCGATCTCCGTTCTCCGGTCATCCAGGAACTTGGTCATGATATAACCCGGAATACCCGTTTTCTGATATTTGCCGTCCGGAGTAATGCCGGGACAGGTGATGGTGACCTTGACCGGGTCGAGCATACAGTCGGTATCCGCGATATCTTCCCTGGCAAAGCCGTGCCACTTCGCATTCGGATCCAACGCCCAGCAGGAAGGCTCACGGCTCAACAATGAAACAGGAGCATCCTCAAAAGAGTACTTCCTGCCCGTTTTCGGGTCTTTGACTTCGACCGGCTGCATGATATCGAAGAACCAGTCCGCCGGATTCTTCTCTTTGATTTTACGTTTGATGCTCACGACCGCTTTCCGGAACGCAATCGCATCTTCGATAGACTCCTGCACCAGATGGGTTCCCGAACTCCCCTTCATCATGGATACGGCGACGTCAATCGATGCGATGATCGGGTAATACGGCGAGGTCGTCCCGTGCATCATGAACGAATCGTTGAAGTCGTCGAAATCCAGCGGCGCGCGGTCGCTTTTCTTCACATGAATCATCGAAGCCATGGAGAGAGCCGGAAGCATCTTATGCGTGGACTGAACCGCGAAAATAGTCGGCATATTCTTTATTTTTCCACTTACTCCCATCGCGAATCTTTCCGCATAAATCGGATGGAACTTCGCATATGCATACCATGCCTCATCAAAATGGATGCGCGGCACGCTGTCTTTCAGGGCATCGACGACTTTGCCGGCATTGTAGCAGAAACCGTCATACGTGCAGTTGGTCACCACCGCGTAGGTGGGCTCCTGCGATACCGCGTCTCTGGCGATCGGACTGGCTTTGATCAGTTTCTTGATATGCTCTTTGGACATCCGCCTGGCCGGAATGGGGCCGATCAGGCCGTAGCCGTTTCTGGTCGGCTTCATATAGACCGGACGCGCCCCGCAAAGAGTCAACCCGTGATTCAGGGACTTGTGGCAGTTTCTGTCGACTACGGTAATCTCATTGGCGCCAACCGCTCCCTGCGCTACAATCCGGTTGGAGCCGGACGAACCGGCGACGGTATAGAAGGTCCAATCCGCCCCGAAGGTTTTCGCGGCGATCTCCTCGGATTTCTTCACCGGACCGGCGTGGATCAGATAGTCGCCCATTTCCGACGTCGCCACGCCGATATCGGCGCGGAACATATTTTCACCGAAGAAGTTGAAGAACTCCACACCGATGGGATGCTTCAGATAGGCCATGCCGCCCATATGCCCCGGACAATCCCAATAGTAATCGCCGTCCTGGGTAAAATCCTTCAAGGTTTTGAAGTAAGGCGGCAGCAGATGTTTGTTGTACTGAAAAATGGCGGTATAAATCCGATTGGCGGTAAACTCGGGAGTTTCGGAAAAAAGGTAAATATATTCCTTGACCTCACTGATCAAATCGAGCGGCAGCCTCGAAATCAGGTCCTCCCGGGTCAATGCGAAAACCGGCAAAGTCTCAGACACGGCGCGAATCGCCTTGATCAGCTGGACCGTCTCCTGTTCCGTACTGCTGTTTTCTGCGTCCAGATAGATGCCGATTGCGCTGTATTTGGGACTTTCGCTCAAAAGCGTGAGTCCGTTTTCCAGTGACCAGGCATAATGTACATCAAGGTTCAGGTCGGCCAATGCTTTCCCCAGGTTTTTAAGTGCGGCGACGGCCGGATGCTCTTCTGCCCAGTTCACAGAATTCGCGATAAACAGAATGTTTTTATTGATCTTCATTTTTCTCCTCCAATTGTACTTCGGTTTCCAACCAATTCACCGGATTTCATTTTCATTTCCACTTGATTTTTGTCGCGGCACTCCTCCCCTTCTTGAATCATCCCTCTGGCGAAAAATAAAATCAACTCAAAGCAGCAATTAATTCACCATATCATATAAATACAAATACTATAATGCTACATAATACACCTATTTTTATTATTTTCAAATTTTCGCCTCAAAAAGCCTTGCAGGCCGGATTGATTTTTTTGTTCCGGGCAGGTAAATTATCCACACGGAACCTGATTATTTCAAGCGAGGAAAATAATGAGAGAAGAAGAAAAAATTTTCAACGGAATCCTTTTCAGCCCCGGCGATCCGGAACTGAAAGCAATCAAACTGCGTTCCCACAAATTAAGCGCGGCATACAGCAGAACCGACGAAGACGATGTCGAAATCCGCGCGGGACTCGTCAAACTGATGCTCGCGGAATTCGGCGAAGGCAGCTTCATGCAGGGCCCGGTATTTTTTCATTACGGCAAGCACACGAAGATCGGCAAGCGTTGTTTCTTTAATTACAATCTGACCATCCAGGACGATGCCCCGGTGGTGATCGGCGATGACAATAACTTCGGGCCCAACGTCACGATCGTCACGCCGGTTCACCCCATGCTGCCGGATGAACGCCGGGTCATCCTCGACAGGG
>CASDQW010000060.1 GCA_949282965.1 uncultured Lentisphaeria bacterium | reverse complement strand
TGTCGAAAAGTAATCGGGGGCAGCAGTCATGTCTTATACACCGGAATCCGGACGCTACGACGGGCGCATGCAATACGTCCGCTGCGGCAACAGCGGTTTAAAGCTGCCGGCGGTCTCACTGGGACTGTGGCAGAATTTCGGCGGCGTCAATGTGCCGGAGAATGCCGCGAAAATGGTGCACGTCGCCTTTGATCTCGGCATCACGCATTTTGATCTGGCCAATCTTTACGGCCCGCCGCCGGGGTCGGCCGAGAAGATTTTTGCGGATATCCTGCACCGGGATCTGGCCCGTTACCGGGATGAGCTGGTGATTTCCACCAAGGCCGGTTCCCTGATGCACGAAGGCCCCTACGGCAGCGGTGGTTCACGAAAAACCCTGATTGCCGGTTGCGAAGCCAGTTTGAAACGGCTCCGGCTGGATTATGTGGATATTTTCTATCATCACATCGAGGATCCCGATACGCCGCTGGAAGAGAGCATGGCGGCGCTGGATCAGCTGGTGCGCGACGGCAAGGCGCTGTATGTGGGCGTCTCCAATTACCGGGCGGACCGGCTGGCCCGGGCGGTGGAGATCCTCCGGGAACTGGGAACGCCGTGTCTGATCAATCAGTTCCGTTACAACCTGCTGACCCGCGGGCCGGAAGGCGACGGTTCCTTTGAAACGATGCGGCGGGCGGGTATGGGGGCGATCGTCTTTTCGCCGCTGGCCCAGGGGGTGTTGACCGACCGCTATCTGAACGGCGTGCCGGAAGGTTCCCGGGCGTCCCGGACGCCGGCGCTGCGGGAATTTGTGGAGCGCGGCGAGGTGCGGGAAAAACTTCGGGCACTCCATGATATGGCTGCGGCGCGTGGACAATCCCTGTCGCAGATGGCCATTGCCTGGCTGCTGCGGGAGCGGACGATTACTTCGACGCTGATCGGCGCGAGTTCGCCGGAGCAGATTACGGAGTTGGCTATGGCGCAGAAGAATACGGATTTTTCCGCGGAAGAGCTGGCCGCCATTGACCGTATCACCGCAGATGCGAAGGATAAATTCCACTTTCTGACGTTTCGCTGACCTGCGAAGACGATGATGTGCAAAACACCCGATGCCGACAAAAACGGCATCGAGTGTTTGGGAGCGGCGTTATTTTTCTCGCTGGGTCAGCAAGAAAGGGTCGGCGGGAGGATGATTTTCCGCGTTGATGGAAGTTTTTTCCGGTCGAGCATATCCAGCAACAGTTCTGTGGCGCGACGCCCGATGTCGAAAGCGTGAATGTCCACCGCCGCCGGCGGCAGGTAAAGCCCCGCTCTCAGGTAATGATTGTTGTCGCAGCTGATGATGGGAATATCCCGCATCGGCATGATTCCCATTCCCCGAAGCAGCTGATAAACCGGGATGGCGTATTCATCGCCGGCCAGAAACAGGCCGGGGCGCCGCGAGGTGGTTTCATGCAGCAGCGGGGGCAGATTGGTTTCCAGCCGGTGCAGAAAGTCGGGCAGGGAATCCTGTCGCAATCCGCCGTCCATGAGCCGCCATTCCAGGCCGTCTGCCGCCCGGACAAAACCGGCGAAACGTTCCTGGGAAAGCGTGGATTCCGTGTCGCCGACATACAGGAGGCACCTGCAGCCCCGAGTGCGCAGATAATCCACGGCGACCGCTCCCACCCGGGTGTTGTCGTAGGTTATATGGTGGTAAACCTGGTCTTCCTCCACTTTGCCCATAGCCCGGACGAAGGGAAATTCCCGGAAATAGGACAACGCTCTGGCCGTTTCCCGGCTGCTGGCAATGACCACGGCACCGTCGACTTCATTTTTGAGATAGTTGATGTAATCCCAGTCCTCATAGGAAACCACCTGAGTCTGGATGGAGAAACGGTGGGCGTTGATGACCGAGGCGATGCCGCCGCACACGATGTTCTGCAGGGCGGAAGGCAGCAGTTCCTCCCGGGAACGGGACGGCGGGAGCGGGGCGGAATGCCGGAGGATGAACACGCCGATGCGTTTCTTGTGCCGGACGAAAATGCCGACTCGTCGTTTGCGTTCAATAAGACCTTTGCGGTCCAGCGCGTCCAGAACTTTGCGAATGGTCAGCGGATTGACGGAAAATTCCGCCGCCAGGGCATTCATCCCCGGCAGTTTGCCGAGAATCGCCCCGGTCCGGATACGGCGCTCCAGCTCCGCGGTGATCGGCTCATGTTTGCAAACAATCCGGGTACGTCCTTTCATGTGGAGAGTCTGATTGTCTGCGGCCATATTTCCGTGCTCCATACTTTGGCTGACATCATGCAATTACACTATGGTGAAGGCGGGAAAAATGCAAATGATCTGCGCTGCTTTCCCTGAAAAAAAAGATCAGATGACCGCCATGATGCCGCTTACTCCGGAATGGTTGGAAAAAGGGCCTGGAGGCCTTCGCCAGCAGGCGGAACGCGTGGAGATGAGCGCACTTGAGCGGGGGTACGCCGTTCAGGTTTTTCGGTTGTTTTTTTCTGATCTCATTGACATTGTGTTGACTTTTGATTATAATATCATGTAGCTACGTTATACAATGATGGCAGATGAGGACTGACAGACCGACGTCGGAACGGGGGTGGTTCAGGGCAGGCGATTCCGGTTGCCGTGAATTTTGGAAAACAGTGTTGCTGTTATTCCACGATCCTTTTGAAAAACGGTGCCTCGGGGTGGAATGAAAGTGTCCTGAGCCAAGAAAGGAGAGCATATGAAAGAGGCTCGCGAATCGCAGCGAAAACAGGCATTTTACCGTGCCGGTTTTACTCTGATTGAACTGCTTGTGGTGATTGCGATCATCGCGATTCTGGCGGCGATGCTGCTGCCGGCGCTGAATCAGGCGCGCAGCCGGGCCAGAGCCATTCAGTGCACTTCCAATCTGAAACAGGTCGGTCTCGCCATTCGCCTGTACGCGGATGCCAACGATGAATTTTTCTATTCGCCCAACAGCGTATCGGCCTCCATCAACACGTCAGAGGTGGGACCTTTCTCCTGGGCCGCCCAGTTGTGGCGCCAGAACCTGGTCTCCAAGTCCAAACTGCTGCAATGCCCGGGGCTGCTCAATGAAGACCGCGCCGGTATGCTCAACGAGTGGATCCGCCAGACGTACGGCGCGGTTTACACCAATTCCCGCACGTATTGCATTCCGCTGAAAGACCGTCAGATCGTTGCAAAAGCTTCACGGGTGGCACTGGGTGGATGCAGTTACGCGGTCAACGAGGGACGCGCCATTTCCAAGATGATCATGAATCAGGATGTAACCAGCAACGGATACGGACGTCCCAATTTGATCCATCATGGCAACTGCAATCTCTTTTTTGCCGACGGTCACGTCGCTGCTTATTCTGAAGCCAGTCTCAACACCACCTGGCATCCCTATCTGCCCAGCAGCGGCGCCTTGACATTGCGCCGTACGCGCTGCGCGGTGCGGGATCTTGCGGTGAATGTCGCATTGCCGGACAGCGACCTGTAAAGTGGGACAACCGCCGGGACGGTTGTTTTTTCCAGTTCCGGGCGTATATTATCCGGAAATGCCGGAGGAAAAAAACGCCGTAAAGCGGACGCGAACGCACTCTCCGGCAAAGGCGCGGAGAACGATGGAACAACATTCTGGAGAGTCGCCCTGGAAAGTGATTTCCAGCGAATATTTGAATCGGGCGCCATGGCTGACGGTGCGCCGGGAATGTCTGGAATTGCCGGATGGACGACGGGTTCCGGAATATTTCGTCCTGGAGTATCCGGAATGGGTCAACGTCATTGCCGTGAATACCGAAGGACAATTCGTCCTGGTGCGTCAGTACCGGCACGCGCTGGGGCGGACCTCCGTGGAACTTCCCGCCGGAGTGGTGGAGCGGGAGGATGCTTCCCTGCTGGCCGCCGCCCGTCGGGAATTGATGGAGGAGACCGGTTACGGAGGCGGGGAGTGGGAGAAATACATGGTGCTCTCCGCCAATCCCGCAACGCACAACAATCTGACCCATACCTTTCTGGCACGCGGTGTCCGGCCGCTGGGGGAACGGCATCTGGACGCGACCGAGGAACTCAGCGTGGTGCTGCTGACGGCGGCGGAATTGCGCGGCCTGCTTGAGCGCGGTGAAATCGTGCAGGCGCTGATGGCCGCGCCGCTCTGGAAATATTTCGCCTCGGCGGAAGACGAGGGAACAAGATAAATCCGAAGCGGCCAGACTCCCAGGGCCGTGAAACTGCAGCAGATCGTTTCGACATCGACCCGTCCGGGAGGCGTTTTCGGGACGGGCGACGGTTCGACGGTTTTACGGCGTTCGCACACTGTCGCGCCGGAGCAGAAGGTACGGCAGCACCGTGCGCGAAGGGCTGGGCCGGCCGCTGGTCCGGGCCTCGATGACATTGGCGACGGCGGACGCCATTCCCGGATAATCCGGGGTGATGGTGGTTTGCGGCGGGGTGCCGTAACGGGAAAAAAAAGTCTGTTCCGAAGCAATCAGGGAAATGTCATCCGGAATTTTTCGACCGAAAAGCGACAGGGCGTAAGCGGCCAGGATGCCGCCGTTGCCGTCGGGACAGAACAGGGCGTCGATGCGGTGCCGGAGGAGTTTTCCCACTGTTTCCAGATATTCCTCGTCATCGGCAAAACAGATCAGGGAATGACTTTCAGCAATGCCTCTTCTGTGGAGGGCTGCGGCGATTGCTTCCCGGCGGATGTCGGCATTTCCCGTGCCGGGGTGTCCGTGGATGATGCAGCCGATTTTCCGGCAGCCGCTGTCGTAGAGGTGCGCGAGCGCCAGTTCCATACCCTGAACCTCGTCGGAGCGGACCAGGTGGACACCCGGCAGGTGTTGTTTCGCCTCCCGGTCGATGAGGACCAGCGGCACACTGTAGCGTTCGGACCAGTTGCGGAAATCGTCCGGTTCCGCCCCGATGGCGGCCGCTGCACAGAACTGGATGCCGTCAAGCCGCGACAGATTATCCTGCGGCAGGATCTCCAGCCGGAAGCCGCGTTGTGGCAGTTTGCGGGTCAGGGCCATGAGAATCATTTCCACGCAGCTGCGCACCGGGTACGGGGACTGGTAGGGGGTAATGATGACCACATTGCGCTGTTTGCTCGAAAGGCGCGGATGGTAGGCGTGTTCCCGGGAGATGGCGAAGACCCGGGCGCGGATCTCTTCCCGGATGTTCGGGTGGTGGCTGAAGACGCGCGATACGGTGGATGGCGAAACTCCCGCAAGTCTGGCGATTTCCTGAATGGTCATGATGGCTTTTTCCTGCTTTTTGCTTCATTTGCACTATATCATGCAAAATTGCACAATCAAGTGAGAATTTGCATGGCGATGTGCAGAATGTTGCCGGGAGCAGGGGTGGCAAATCTTCCCGCGGAGAAGTATCTTGAAGAAGATTCCGGAGAGGGTCGTGGTTTGTTTATGGAGGAATGAGGGACCTTATGAATTCGATTCCAACGACGACGGGAATGGAGCGTGCCGGTGCGGAAGCCCGAAGTCAGATTCGCTCCGGGTTGATCCAGGGGGCGGTTTTCGGAGGTATTGACGGGCCGTTGACGGCAGTGGGGCTGCAATGCGTTCACCCGGAAGAACGGGCGATGACGGAACATTCCCGTTTTGATATTGCTTCTCTCGGGAAAGTTTTTACCGCCGGGTGCTGCGCGCTGCTGGTCGCGGACGGCAAACTGGACCCGGACGCCCCTTTCACCGAATACCTGCCGGAACATGAACTGGGGAAAACATGCACGGTTACGGTCCGCGATCTGGCCATGCATGTCAGCGGCTTTGACAACAGCAAGCCTTACTGTTCGGCGGACATGACGGTGTTTCACCGGGAGCTGTTCCACAAACTGCCGGTGCGGCCACGTCTGGCGGCGTTTGAGTATGCCTGTTCAAACTTCATTCTGCTGGGCATGATCGCCGAACGGATTTCCGGCATGGACCTGGAATCGCTGGCCGGCCGACGCATCTGGAAGCCGCTGGGGATGACTCACACCTGCTGGTCGCCGCCCGGCGCGGGACCGGACGAGGTGGAGCACTGGCTTCCCAACCGTCCGGCGGGACAGCATAATGACGAGGTCTGTTATCTTTGTTCGTTTCCGCTCGGGAACGGAAGTTGTTTTTCGACGGCGGGCGATCTGCTGCTCTTTGCCCGGGATCTGCTGGAGCGGAAGGCGTTTCCTGAAGCATATTACCGGCTGATGACTTCCTGCGGTTTTGAACGGGACGGGATTCGGCGGAGTTTCGGCTGGGACATGTCGGCGGCCCATCGGCCGCGGAATTTTTCCGAGCGGACGATTTACCATTCCGGCTGGACGGGGCAACTGCTCTGTGTGGATCCGGAAAAGGGCGTCGCCGCGGTGGTGCTGACCTCCCGGACCGGCGACTGGGAAGCCGCCTATGCCGGCCGCGTCCGCATGGTGGAGCTGCTGTACGGCATGCCGGATGGGCGGACCGCTGATGGACCGCATCTCCCGCAGAATGGGAAATGAAAAGAACGTTTAAGCGCAGCCGATTTCCAAATAAAAGGAGCGACATCATGAAAAACGCGAAAGTTCTGGTCCTTGGAGCCACCGGCGCCATGGGCCAGTATCTGGTGCCCCGCCTTGGTGGCATGGGGTATGAAGTGGATGCCGTGGCGCTGGACAAAGCGGAAAGTTCTCTGCCCAATGTCCGTTACTTTCAGGCGGATCTCCGGAATCCGGCGGTCTTCCGTTCGTTCCTGGAACGCGGATACAAAGGGATTGTGGATTTTCTGATTTATCCATCGGCGGATCTGCCCTGCTACCTGCCACAGGCACTGGGGGCGACGGAGCACTATATTTATTTGTCCAGCTACCGGATTTACGCCGACTGCGAGCACCCGGTCCGCGAAACTTCTCCGCGTCTGATCGACGCTTCGGACGACGTGCTGCTGCGCAACTCCGACGACTACTGCATATTTAAAGCGCGCGGCGAGAACATTGTGCGCGGTTTTTCCTCCCGGCGCAACTGGACCATCATCCGGCCGGCGATCACCTATTCGCTGATGCGTTACCAGCTGGTGACACTGGAGGCCCATGACACCGTGGGGCGGGCGTTCACGTCACGCCGGGCCGTTCTGCCGGAATCGGCGCGGAATGTGCAGGCGACGATGAGCTGGGCCGGTGATGTGGCCGCCATGATCGCCGGATTGCTGTTCAATGACCGGGCCCTCGGCGAAACCTACAGCGTCACCACCGCCGAACACCATACCTGGGGGGAAATCGCCGATTATTACCGGGAGCTCTGTGGATTGGAGTCCGTCTGGGTGGATCAGGAGGATTATCTGCGGATTCTTCAGCCGGAGCGGAATCTCCGGGGATGCCGCTGGCAGCTGGAATACGACCGTTTGTTCAACCGGATCATGGATAACGCCAAGGTGCTGGCGGCCACGGGCATGAAGCAGGGCGAACTGATGCCGCTGTATGAGGGGCTGAAGTTGGAAATTTCCCGTTGTTCGAGGAACTTTCCATGGCGGCCCAATCCGGCGATGGACGCTTATCTGGCCGAAATGAAGTCGTGAGGCGGCGCGACGACAGAGGAAGTTTTTTATGGAAGAAAAAATCAAGATTGCGCAGATTGGCGTATCGCACGAACACGCCTCGGCCAAGATGACGACTCTGCTGCGGATGACCGATGTGTTCGAGGTGGTCGGGGTGGTGGACGACAGTGCCACCACCGCGGCGAAGTTTGCATCCGGACAGGAGGTGTTCGACGGGTTGACGCGACTGAGCCTGGAGGAGGCGCTCCGGTACCCCGGATTGCAGGGCGTGGTGGTGGAGGTTCCGAATACCGATCTGGTGCCGACGGCGCTCCGGTGCCTGGAGCGGGGGCTGCCGATGCATCTGGATAAACCGGCCGGCGAGGATCTGGCTTTGTTCGGGCGGCTGCTGGACGGGTGCCGGAGCCGTGGGGTGCCGTTGCAGATGGGATACATGTTCCGCGGGAATCCGGCCTTCCAGTTCTGTCGGAAAATCGTGCAGGAGGGATGGCTCGGAGACATTTTCGCACTTGAGGCCGACATGAACCACTCCTACGGCGGCGAACCCTATCAGGAGTATCTGGGGCGGTTCCGGGGCGGCATCATGTTCAATCTGGGGTGCCATCTGATTGATTTCGTCGTGGCGCTGCTCGGTGCGCCGGAGCGGGTGACGCCCTTTCTGAAATCGACACCGGAGGTGGCTCCCCATATCCGGAACAACTGTGTGACTGTTCTGGAATATTCGCATGCGACGGCGGTTCTCCGCTGCTGCAGCCGGGAATGTCTGGCAGAGCGCCGCCTGAAGATTTCGGGAACACGGGGCTGGGTGGAGCTTTCTCCGCTGGAGCGTTTCGATGACGAAGCCCTGCTGCTGCGTATGGCGCTGGCGGAAGACCGTCCCGGTTATAAGGCGGGGTTGCACGTGCTGGATTTCGGCGTGCGCCGGGACCGCTATCTGGAACAGATGGAAGAGTTTGCGGAAATGATCCGCGGCACAGTCCGGAATCCGTATTCCTATGAACACGATTATCTGGTGGAAAAGGTCCTGCTGGCCGCCTCCGGATATACCCGATGGAGTTGATGCGATGCATGCCATGATTCTTGATGAAAATCGTCGTTTTCTCTGGGCGGAAGTTCCGGATCCCGTCCGCAGGGAAGGGGAGGTGCTGATTCGGGTCCAGGCCGCCGCAGTGAACCGGGCGGACCTCATGCAGAAGGACGGGTGTTACGCTTCGCCGCCGGATTGGCCGCCGTGGTGCGGGCTGGAAGTTTCCGGGGAAGTGCTGGAGGCTCCTCCGGAGGCTGACGTCCAACCGGGAGACCGGGTGTGTGCACTGCTCGGCGGCGGCGGTTATTCCGAGTTGGTGACCGCACCGGCCGGGATGGTGATTCCGATTCCGGAGCGGCTTTCCATGATCGAAGCCGCTTCGCTGCCGGAGGTATGGAGTACGGTTTATCTCAATTTGCGTCTGGAGGCCGGAGGGCTGAAGCCGGGCGACGTCTTTTACATGCAGGCGGGTGCCAGCGGCGTCGGGCTGGCGGCGATCCAGTATGCGAAACTTATGGGAGCGAAAGTAATCACCACGATTGGTTCCCCGGAGAAGGCGGCGTTTGTCCGGCAACTCGGCGCGGATTATGTCCTTGACTATCGGACGGAGGATGTGCGTCCGGTGATTGCCGCGCATCCCCCGACCGTTGCCCTGGACTGCATCGGCGGCAGAGGGATGGGGGAATGCTTCCGGCACATGGTGTTCGGCGGGCGCTGGATCATGATTGCGACCATGGGCGGTGCGGAGACCGTGATCGATCTGGAAACCCTCTGGCGCAAACGTATCCGGCTGATCGGCAGCACTCTGCGCAGTCGCACGGCGGAGGAGAAGAGCGCCGTGCTTCGGGCGCTTCAGCGGGAACTCTGGCCGCTGTTCAGTGACCGGAGACTGATTACCAACATTCATGCGGTGTTTCCGATTTGCGAGGTGGAAGAGGCGCACGGCGTACTCCGGCGGGCGGAAAACATCGGCAAGGTGGTCTTGACGTTTGCTTGAGCAGGTGCGGAACTATCGACATTTTCATGAGTGGAGAACGGCGTATGAAAGGTTCATTTCTGAAGCAGCGGTTTCCGGTGATCTGCGGCATCATGGCCGGTCAGACGCCGGGCGAGCTGATCGCGGAGGCGCAGGCGGCGGAAGCCGACGGGGCGCAGGGGATTACCGTGGAGTTGATGGATCTCAAACCGGAGTTCCGGAACGAGGCATCCCTGCGGGAAGTCATTGATTCTGTGATGTTGCCGTTCATGTTCTGTTTTTACCGTAATGACCGCTGGGAGGAGGGCGGCGATGAGGAACGGCAGAAACTGCTGCTGACCGCCGTCGACGCCGGCGCCGCCATGATCGACGTCATGGGAGACCTCTATGATCCCTCGCCGTTGGAAATCACCCGCAATCCCCGGGCCGTCGACCGGCAGAAACGTCTGATCGACCGGATTCATCGGAAAGGAGCCGAAGTGGTCATCTCCTCCCACGTGCCGTGTGCCCGGACGGCGGAAGAGGTGACGGAGCAACTGTTGCAGCTGGAAGCGCGCGGCGCCGACGTCGTGAAAATCGTCACGCGCGTCGAGACCGAAGAGGCACTCACGGAGGCAATCCGGACCACCATGTTGCTCCGGCATGAACTGCACACTCCGTTCATTCATCTCTGTACGGGCGCGTTCAGCCGGCCGCATCGTTTCCTGTGTCCGCTACTGGGAACTTCCATCCTGTTTGCGGTACACCGTTACGATCCGCGCTACCGTTATCCCCAGCCGACCATTCGCGCCATGAAAGCGGTGTTGGACAATATCCCGTGGGATATTCGGGAGATTGCGCCGCGGGAATAACGACGGCCTTGCCGTTCGATGAAGCGGCAGGGACGTCATTTTTTTCACTCAACCGGGAGAGGGGGAAGAACGGCGTTACGATTTCGGAAAATCATCCGCGGTGAACGAGTAGCTCTTTCGGCAGAACTGGCAACTGACGTTCACGACGGGTTTTTCAGAAAACAACTGCTTTCTTTCTTCCGGCGGCAGGGTCAGCAGGGCCCGCTTCATGCTTTCCCGGCTGCAGGAGCAGCGGAAGCCCGGCGTGGCGGCGAATTGATAGCTGACATTGGCGGAGTCTTCCGCCGCAAGTTTCAGCAGGGTCAGCAGACGGCGGAGTTTTTTCTCCAGCGGCAGCTCCCGGTCCAGCAATGTTGTCCGGAATTCCGGGGTATGCAGAATTTCCCGGGTTCTGGCAAATTCTTCCAGATCGCATCCCGGCATGGCCTGCAACATGAAACCCGCGGCCACGGCCACCGGATCGGACGGCTCGGGACGGAAACGGACCTCGGTGACGAATTCCGTTTCAATCTGATCGCTCATCGAAAAGAACATCGAGGCATCTCCCGCCGGAGATGCCATGCCGCACGAAATCTGTCCGGAATTGAGCACTTTCCCGTTTTCCGATTTGACTACGGATATCAGCGCGTCCTCTTTTCCGAAACAGGCGTCCGGGTCATGGGCGTATTCCTCCAGATGGGGGTGCGAAGGCAGTCCGCGCACATCGCACCGGGCGTTCACATCCGCCAGCAGCACACCTGCCGCGCCCCGGTAGCCGTAGCGAAAAGAATATCGTTCATCACCTTCCAGCAGGACCGCAGTCAATGCCGCCACCGTCAGGACTTCCGAGAGGACCGCGCCGCCGGCGGGGTCCGCGTCGTGGGCAATGATGCCGTCACGGCACAGCGCAGTGGTGTCAGCGAATGCAAAACGAAGCGGCGGGCGACGGCTCAAGCCGCGGATCAGAGTATCGTTCGTCATCAGAATTTACTGTCCTTCAGTTGGCAAATGAGTTCCAGTGCCTCCAGGCAGACGACCGAGGGCAGTGCCCCGAGATCATCTTCCGGAGCATCTCCGGGGACGGCGCGCAGGAAGAAATCCTCGTCATGGACAATCAGCCGCACCGGCGTCAGGCAGTCTTTTTCGCCGCCCTGTTCTGCGAAAACATATACGCCGTCGTCCGGCCAGCCCTCCACGAGGTCGTCTTTGGAGATGATGTCCATGACCGCCTCTTTTTCATCCCAGAAATAGACTTGAAGGCGGCGGATGGTGTGGTTTTCGAAGTCAGCGCCGGAAATCAGTACGGCATTGTCTTTCATTACCTGCCGGGCGCGGGCGCAGAGTTGTCGGGCAGTGGCCATGAAACGTGGTTTCTCCTCTGTTCAATATGGAATGTACAGCTCACCCAAGAAGTATATCCCGTAAATTCGGAGATGCAAGCCTGGGAAGTTTTTTTTTGCGGTTTACCGTTGTATAGTCTTATTTTGTTTGATTAATTTGAATTTTATTCTGAAAATGCTATCTTAATTGAAGTAAAGTTTGTTTTTATTAGGGTGCGAAAATGAAAGAACAGGCCGTTTTTATCTTATCCGCCGCGACGGTATGGTTTCTGGTATTGGACCCGGTGGGAAATCTGCCGTTGTTTATCAGTATGCTGCGCGAGTGTGATACGGCGCGTTACCGGCGGATTGTGCTGCGCGAAGGAGGAACGGCGCTGGGAATCCTGCTGTTGTTTCTGGGGTTCGGCGAAGGGATTTTGAAGTTGCTGCGGGTGTCGGCGGCGGCATTGGAAATTTCCGGCGGCGTGATTTTGTTTCTGATCGCCCTGAAGATGGTACTGGGTTTGCCGCAGCCGGTGATGGCGCACGACGGCGAAGAACCGTGTGTGGTGCCGCTGGCGGTCCCGTTGTTTGCCGGACCCTCGGCCATTACTTTCTGCATTCTGATCCGGGGGAATGCCGCGGCAACGTTCAGCGGCAGTCTGGCGGCACTGCTGCTGGCCTGGAGTGCCGCGATGCTGGTGCTGCTGTCCGGACGCACCATCGGGCGGCGGCTCGGACAGAGGGGAATGGCGGCGTTGGAGGCATTGGCGGGATGGCTGCTGGCGGTCATGGCCACGGAGATGATCCTGAGCGGTTTCCGGCACGGCCTTGCCGGCTGAGCGGACTCGCGGTCCGGCAGTGGTGTTGCCGCCCGGGGCGGTCGTGGAACGAAAAAAACCGTTTCCGGTTTCCGGAAACGGTTTTCGCGTATGACGAGCGGAAGAATTTTCAGTATTTTTCTTCGTCGAAATCCTCAAAATCTTCGTCGAATTCTTCTTCGTCAAACATTTCGTCATCGTAGACTTCGTCATCCATGAAATCGTCGTCGTCGTCGTCGATATCGGAATAACTGTCGAGTTCGTCGTCAAATTCAGAATCGTCTTCATCCTCCATAAACTGGGACGGGGCGCTGATTACCGAGCCGCATTCCGGACAGCAACCGTCTTCCGCTTCGATGGAACTTTCACTGACCTCGATATCGCAGTAGGGGCAGCGGGTTGTCATAGCATTATCCTCCTTGAAAAACCAGGTTACAGGCACAGGCCTCTGGTCCGGTACTATATTGACCCTTTCCGATTTTTCAACATCTCTTTGTGGAAAAAAAAGAAAAAATCCTCCCGGAAGAACATTCCGGAAGGATTTTTCCTTGATTCGTAGCGTCTTAAACCGTTTCGATCGGCTCAAAGCACCGCCTGGCAGGCGGTAATGGCAATTTCCGCCACGATGTCGTCGGCGGAGCAGCCGCGCGATAAGTCGTTCAAGGGTTTGGCCAACCCCTGAAGCACCGGGCCGTACGCACCCGCTCCGGCGAGGCGCTGGACCAGTTTGTAGGCGATGTTTCCGGCATTCAAGTCCGGGAAAATCAAGACATTGGCACCGCCGGCAAGCGGGCTGCCGGGGGCCTTGGAGGCGGCCACGGCGGGAACCAGCGCGGCATCGGCCTGCAATTCGCCATCGGTCAGGATGTCGAGACCTTCAGCTTCCACACGCTTTTTGAATTCGGCCGCCGCTTCCCGGATCTTGACCAGGATCTCATGTTCGGCACTGCCTTTGGTCGAGAACGACAGGAACGCCACCTTCGGCTGCTTGCCGAAGAGCGCCTGATAACTGCGGCTGGTCGCCATGGCGATGTCCACCAGCTGGGCGGCATCGGGATTCGGGTTCACGCCGCAGTCTGCGAAAAGCAGCACATCGTCCCCGGACGCAGTCGGCGTCTTGAGGTCCATGACGAAGTTGCTGCTGGCGCTCTTGATCCCCTTCGCCGTGCCGATGCAGTGGAAGGCGGCGCGCAGCATATCCGCCGTGGAGGCGATGCTGCCCGCAACCAGGCCGTCGGCCATATTGTGCCGGGTCATCATCGCTCCGAAATAAATGCGGTTGGTCATGGTGGCCCGGGCCTTTTCCGGTGTCATGCCCTTTGCCTTGCGCATTTCGTAGAACTCTTCGCTGAACTGTTCGATTTCCCGGCTGTGGAGATAGTCGAACGTTTCAAAAAGTCGTTCCTTGACTTCACCTTTGGCGCAGGCGGCGGCAATTTCTTCTTCCGTGCCGAGCACGATGATTTTTTTGGCAATTCCTTCCCGAAGCGCCTTGTTGGCGGCGACCACCACCCGGTAGTCCTGACCTTCGGGGAGCACGATGGTTTTTGCGGCGCTGCGGGCGCGCGCGGTCAATACTTCAATAGCGGACATATTCCAATTCCTTCAGATGTTCGTCGATTATTCGGCGTGATTGTTGAGCGTTTCCACCACGCTGCGGGCAATCATGAGTTCTTCATCGGTCGGCATGACCAGAACCTTGCATTTGCTTTCGGGCAGGGAGATGAGTCCCGGCTTGCCCAGCGCCTTGTCATTGGCCTCCTTGTCCAGCAGAATGCCCAGACCGGTGAGTTTGGAAACAATTTTTTCCCGGGCGAAGGAGCTCCATTCCCCGATGCCGCCGGTGAAGACCACCGCATCCGCGCCGCCGAGCAGCGCGTAATAGCCGCCGATGTACTTGACCACCCGACGGGTGAACATGCGGCGGGCGCGCAGCGCCTGCTGGTCCCCGCGTTTTTCCGCGGCGATGATGTCGCGCATGTCAAAACTGTTGATCCCGCCGACTCCGAGCAGACCGCTTTCCTTATTGAGCAGGTGGTCGATTTCCTTCGGTGTCTTGCCGATTTCGAGAAGGCGCAGCACCACGGCCGGATCGAGGTCGCCGCAGCGGGTGCCCATGACCAGTCCTTCCAGCGGCGTCATGCCCATGGTCGTATCGATAACGGTGCCGTTGTCGATGGCGGCCATGCTGCAGCCGTTGCCGAGGTGGCAGGTGATCAGTTTCAGTTTTTCAAAGGTGGTGCCGAGAAACGCGCCTGTGGCCCGCGCCACAAAGTTATGGCTGGTCCCATGGAAGCCGTAACGGCGGATTCCGTATTTGGTATAAAGTTCATAGGGCAGGGCGTACAAATACGCCTGCGGCGGCATCGTCTGGTGGAACGCCGTATCAAAAACCGCCACGTTCGGAACTCCCGGGAAATTGACTTCGCAGGCTTCAATCCCCGCCAGGTTGGCCGGATTGTGCAGCGGTGCCAGCGCAAAGCAGTCGCGGATGATCTCCTTGACCGAATCACTGACCAGCACCGGCCGGGTGGCGCGTTCGCCACCGTGAACAACCCGATGTCCGAAGGCTTCGATTTCGCTCATCTTGCGAATGACACCGGTCTGCGGATCCACCAGTTTTTCACAGATGGCCTTCAACGCTTCGACGTGGTTGGCAACCTTGATGACGGCCTCGGAGGAGAATCCGTCCGGTCGTTTGTAGATCATATTAGGTTTGTCGGTGCCGAGCCGTTCGATCAGGCCCTTGGCCAGTACCTGCTCCTTGTCCATGGAAAACAGCGTGAATTTCATGGACGAGCTTCCGGCATTCACTACCAGAATCTTCATGTTGATCTCTTTCCTGCTTTTAGGGTTGTTCCGGATCCGCGACGGCGAAGAGTCGATGACAGAGTATCCTGCTCCCGCAGCCGGCTTCCGGGCAAATGACCGGACTGCGCCGGAACGAACGGAAATTTTCGTCTTCCTGCTTTCGTTACGGCAACCGGAGAAAACTTTGTTTATTTCTTGCGGAAAACAATCCGTCCCTTGGTCAAATCATACGGCGACATTTCCAGTGTCACCGCGTCCCCGGGCAGAATGCGGATGAAATTCAAGCGCATTTTGCCGCTGATGTGGGCGTTGACCAGGTGTCCGGTCTGAAGTGCCACCTTGAACATGGTATTCGGCAGCAACTCCTTTACCACGCCTTCCACTCTGATTACGTCGTCTTTGGCCACGTTAAAATCTCCGGTTCCTGTTCTGTTATTAAAACCATGTGTTCGAAATGCGCGGAAACCGCACCGTCGTGCGTGCGTACTGTCCAGCCGTCGTACCGGTCAATATCCACCCGGTAGCTGCCGAGATTGAACATCGGTTCGATGGCCAGTACCATGCCCGGGACCAGGCGCGGCCCCCGGGATGCAGCTACAAAGTTTGGCACTTCCGGCGGCTCATGCAACCGGATGCCGCAACCGTGTCCGACGAAATCGCGGACCACGCCGACTCCGGCTTTGCGCGCCACCGCTTCGATGGCGGCGCTGATGTCCCGGATATAGTTGCCGGCGACTGCACGGGCGATGCCTGCGGAGAGGGCGCGCCGGGTAGCTTCGATCAGGTTGGCCACATTCTGCGGCAGGGGGGCCCCCAGCCCGAACGTGATGGCGGTATCGCCGCAGGCGCCGTTGATTTCAACTCCGAGGTCGATGCTGACAATGTCGTCCGGCTGCATAACCCGGTCGGCACGACCGATGCCGTGTACGACTTCTTCGTTAATGGAAATGCAGATGTTGCCGGGGTAGCCATGGTAACCGAGAAAGGCGCTTTTCCCTCCGGTTTCCGCGATCAGGCTGCCGGCGAGCTGATCGAATTCCAGCGTGGTCATGCCGGGACGGGCCAGTTCGGCCAGACGGTCCCGGACCACGGCGGTCAATTGTGCCGCATGGCGGATACGGGCGATTTCGTCCGGAGTATGGATGATCACTTTACGCTGGTTCAGCATGGTCAGCGGTTCAACTCCTCAATCAGGAGCGCCAGAGCTTTCTCCTTGTTGGTTTCCGTGATCTCGAACAGCAAATTCGCCTTCCGGTAATAGTCGATCAGGGGACTGGTCTGTTCATAAAAGACCTTGAGTCGTGCCTGGGCGGTTTCCAGAGAATCGTCCGGGCGCTGGAACAGCGCTCCGCCGCAATGATCACAAACCCCTTCCTGTTTCGGCGGCAGGAAAAGTTTATTGAAAATCGCTCCGCACTGACGGCAGCCGATCCGGGCGGTCAGCCGCTGCAGAATCACATCATCCGGTACTTTGAAGTAAACAACCCGGTCGAGGGTCCGCTTCAGGTCGGCAAGGACTTCGCCCAGGAGTTCCGCCTGGCGGATGGTGCGGGGGTAGCCGTCAAGAATGAATCCATTGTCGCAATCCGGCTGCTGCAGCCGGGCACGAACCATGTCCGCCACCGTCTGGTCCGGAACGAGTTTTCCTTCCTTCATCAGGCCTGCCGCAGAACGGCCGAGCGGCGTGTCGCGCTTGATTTCATCGCGGAGAAGATCGCCGGTGGAGATGTGGGCTACCGGATATTCCGCACGCAGCGCGCCGGCGAAGGTGCCTTTCCCGGCGCCGGGAGCGCCGATGAAAATGAGGTTTTTCTTTTTCAATACTTTCATTTTATCAAAATTCCGTCTTATTTCGGGCGTTCCACAGAGCGGCCAGCCGCCCGGGAAGCTCATTGATGGGACATTCCTGCTGTTCCTGTTCGCCGGTCATCGGTTTCACAACGGCGGCATTGCGCGCAAGCTCCTCGTCTCCCCGGATGACGGCAAAGGCGGCACCGACCCGGTTGGCGGTGCGCATTTGCGATTTCAGCGATTTGTTTTCCACTTCCAGCACCACCGGGAGTCCGGCGCGCCGCAGTTGTCCCGCCAGTTTCAGATTGGCCAGACGAGCGCGTTCCCCCAGACTGATCAGGCAGATCGGCGCAAGGGGCGCAATGGGGAGCTTCACTCCGAGTGCATCCTGGACCATCATCAGTCGTTCGACGCCCGCGGCGAATCCCACCCCCTGGACCGGTTTGGTCTGATCCGGCAGAAACAGTTCATAACGTCCGCCGCCGGCGACGGCGTTCTGGGCGCCGAGCCCGGGGTGGGTGATTTCAAAAACAGTGTGAACATAGTAGTCCAGTCCGCGCACCAGTTCCCGGTCAATTCGATAGGCAATGCCGAGCGCCTCCAGCGCCTCCAGCACGCGGTCGAAATAGGCCCGGGAGTCGGCACTGAAACAGGCCAGATAATCCGGTGCCTGGGCCACTACCTGACGGCAGGTCTCCTGCTTGCAGTCCAAAATCCGCCAGAGATTGCGTTCGTAACGCACCCGGCAGTCGGGGCACATGGCATCCAGATGAGACGCAAAATAAGTGCGCAGCAGTTCCGCCGCCGGTGCCCGGTCGGCCATGACGCCGCGGGTATTGATCCGCAATTCCGCGCCGGTGATGCCGATTTCCTCCAGAAAATGCATCAGCATGGCGATGCATTCCGCATCGAGTTCGGGGGCGACCCTGCCGACATTTTCCACTCCGATCTGATGGAATTGGCGCCGGCGTCCCGCCGCGGGGCGTTCCCCGCGGAACATGGGGCCGTGATAGAAAACCCGTTGTTCGACGCCGTTGAGCACATCGGTGTTGAGCAGCGCGCGCATCACGCCGGCCGTTCCTTCCGGGCGCAGGGTGAGGCTGCGACCGCCCCGGTCATGGAAGGTATACATTTCCTTCTGGACCACTTCGGTTTCGTTGCCGAGCCCGCGCTGAAAAACTTCGGTGTATTCAAAGATCGGGGTGCGAAGTTCTCCGTAATGATAACGTCCGAAAACACTGGCGGCGGTCTGTTCGATCCACTGCCAGCGCCGGGCTTCCTCCGGAAAGATGTCCGCCGTTCCCGGCGGTGGTGCTGAATTGGCCATGATACGCTGTCTGTTCTGCTGGTTATTCCGCGGCGGCTGGCCGCGGCCGGGCGATGCCGGTCTGAGAAAAAAGAGAACAACGCCCGGCGAAATATTTCACCAGGCGTTCATTCTGTCAGAATATCCGTCCTTATTTGAACCGGCTCGGATTCAGTTTTTCCACGGCTTCCTTGAGTTCCTTGCCCGCGCGGAATTTGACGACGGCGCGTTCGGGAATGACCACTTCGTGCTTCGGCTGGTTCGGGTTCCGGCCCTTGCGGCTCTTGCGGACCTTGATTTCAAAAACGCCGAAGTTACGCAGTTCGATGGTGTTGCCTTCGATCAGGTCGGCGGCGATATGGTCAAGTGTTTTCTGGACGACGACGGCAACGTCGTTCTGAATGAATCCGGTTTCTTTTGCGATCTTGACAACAAGGTCACGTTTGGTCATTTTCTGCGTATTCCTTTATGGTTAATTTAGGTATGGTCATTGCCGGCGCAGAGCTATTCGTCTGTCGCTGCTTTATTAATGTACCCCCGTTTTTCCCATAGTCAACGCTTTCCGATGACAAAAAACGTTTTTTTTCTGCTGTAACCCCTTTGTTTTCAATTCTGAACCCTCCGGAAAACAGAAAACGCCTCCACCTCCGCGAGGAAGTAAAGGCGTTTGGGGTCCCATTCAGAAACGGCGGATCAATCGATCGCCACTTCTCTGCCGCCCGCTGCGGCGGAACGGTAGATCCCGTCCAGGATCTTCTGGACCATCAGGCCGGCTTCTCCGGGCGCGGTCAGTTCCGTACCTTTCAAGCAGGCGTCGACCCAGTTCTGCAGCTTTATCTTGAACATGCTCTGGAAGTCGCAGTCCGGCAGAAAATTGGGGGCCACGTCGATCATCGTGCCGGCCCGGTCGGTGAAGATCCGCGGCGGATCCCAGGTGCCGCCCGCCTTGTCGCCGATTACGGTGAAACTGAAGATGTTCTTTTCGATATGGGCGGCAAACGACGATTCGATCTGCATGATCGACCCGTCTTCAAAACGGATCTGGCCGATGGCGAGGTCTTCTACCGTGTAGGTTTTGAAATCCCAGTTCGGCCAGGGGCAGACCACTTCGCTCGGTTTATCGCCGAGGTACGTCCAGATATTGCCGGAGGCGGCCACCGGACGCGGCGAACCAATGAAATAATGCGAGGCTTCCACAATGTGCACACCGATGTCGATCATCGGGCCACCGCCCTGAAGCGCCTTCTGTCCGAACACCCCCCAGTTCGGAATGCCGCGGCGGCGCAGCGCCTGAGCTTTGACGAACATGATTTTGCCGAACTGGCCTTCGTCTTTGGCGCGCTTCAGAAACTGGGTATATTCGTGATAGCGGTTCTGGAAACCGACGGCGAGTTTGACGTTGTTCTTTTTGGCGGCGGCGATCATCTGTTCGCATTCGGCGGGATTCATCGCCATGGGTTTTTCCACCATGACATGGCAGCCGGCGTTGGCAGCGTCCACGGCCGGAGCGCAGTGCACTCCATTCGGGGTACAGATGTCAACGGCATCGGGCTTGACTTCCGCCAGCAGGTCTTTCCAGTCGGCGTAACCGGCGGTCACGCCCCACTTTTCCGCCATGACCTTCAAGCGTTCGGGCAGAATGTCACAGGCGGCGACGATTTCCACCTCGGGAATGTCCTTGTAAGCGGTCATGTGGGTCTGGCAGATGCCGCCGCAACCGATGATGGCCACGCGAAGTTTTTTGCCGCTGTACTCCTTGCTGGCGGTGTCCATGGCCAGCGAATCGTTGGAGATCGCCTTGTTGCTTCCCATTTTCTGGAGAACCTCTCTTTTGTTTGATTGTCTGTAAAACCCGAAACGTTCCTCTCGCCATGGACGGAGGCGCCGTTCGCGTCTCAACCTGGTTCCATTTAAAATATCTTGCGCTCCGCTGCCTTTCAAGCCGGAGAGCGGTAAAAAAGCAGCATCAATTGCTGCTGGAGGCGCTGGCCACGCCGATCTGGCGCACGCCGCAGATCATATCGGCGGCCGAACGACGGAAGAAGTAAACCATCGGTATCATCAGGATGCCGAGCAGCACCAGCAGTACCGAGTACACCAGTGCCCGGAGAAAATAGACTTCCTGAATATCGTTTCGCGTCAGGAAAATGCCCCAGAACCACATGCCGACCGTCTGGGCGAAAATAGCCAGCGACAGCGCGTAGTACAGCAGCACCACCAATGTCATGAAAATCGACGGAGCCAGAAAGGCCGAATGGAAAGCCTGTTCGTTGATGCGGAATTCGCGATCCGGCGCACTCTGCACAATCAGCAGTTCTCCTTCCTGTCGGACCGGAGCAATCCGGACGGCGGGAAGCTGCTGCGGCAGCAGTTTCCGGGCAAGGGTTTTCGCCTCCTGTCCTTCGGGGGTGTTGTCCAGAGCGGAATCTCCCCGGGCGGCATCCGGTTCGGCGGTGTTTTTCGGAGTGCGGGCGGGGGCGCCGGTTTCGCGTTCGATCACGGCGTTGCGATCAGCGTTCATCTGCTCGACCTTGACGAGGGTTTTCGAAATGCGGCGCGCCAGATTGGCTCCGGGAGTGGAGCGGGATTGGGAGGCGGCGGTTTTCGTGGCTGAAGCAGCGGGAGCGGACGAAGGGGCATTTGCTTCTGAATCAGCCGCCGGAGTTTGTGTCGTGGCGGTTCCGGTGTTTTTCACCTCCACCCATTCACCCTGGCGGGCGACCGAACGCATGGCGGGAAAATAGACGATCAGGGCCACCACCAGGAGGACCACAAAATCGAAAAACGCGGACATCAACCGCCGGGAGGCACTGGCGCTGGCGGGGCGGAATTTGTTGACGAAGGCGGTGCTGGTCGGTTTCTTGGGTTTGGCGGCGGCCAGGAGCCGGGCAATGGTGCCGTCGGGGAGGGCGGGCTCGTCGCCGTTTTCCGCGGCGCCGGGGGCTTCCTTCAGCGCGGCGGCGAAGCATTCGAATTCCGCAATGGTCCGGAAATCTTTCAGCAGCGAATTGCGAATGGCGGACTGGGCGGTCAGCTCGCCGCTGCGGATGGCCCGTTCAATGATCACCTGGTCCACCGGACCCTGCTGATTGCCTTCAGAATCTATGTAAATGAATTTCATGGTATGGTTCCTCTGATATTTTCCTATAATGATACCATTATTTCTCCGGAAACGCAAATTCGAATTTGATTTTTTCCGTGGGAACGTGTATTTTTGCGGGCGGATTGATTCGGAGAGATCCGGAAAAACTGGCTGTTTTTTAAAACGCCGGGGGGACGGAAAAATAGAGTTTATTCAAAGAAGGAGTACTTCATTATGAGTCAGGTCAGAGAACTGGGGCAGGATGCTTTTGCCGAAGCCACCGCCAAAGGGGTGGTGCTGGTGGATTTCTGGGCGCCGTGGTGCGGGCCGTGCAAGATGCTGCTGCCGATTCTGGATCAGGTGGCGGACGAGCTGGCGGGGGAGGCGCTGGTCTGCAAGGTCAACGTGGATGAGTCCAAGGAACTGGCCGCCCAGTTTGCGGTGCGCAATATTCCGGCGCTGTTCGTGCTGAAGGACGGGGAAATCGTCAACCAGTTCGTCGGTGTTCAAACCAAGGCGAAACTGCTCGACGCGGTGCGCAACGCCTGACCCGTCAGCTGCGGAAAAACCGGAAGCCGGCAACTGTCGGTATTTCCGGTTTTTTTGCCATCAGAAGGATATGTGATTCGATGTTTGAACTTGAAATCGACCGTGTGATCGCCACGGCACACCGGCTGCGCGGATACGACGGCGCCTGCTGCAACCTGCACGGACACAATTATAAAATTACCGCGGTACTGCGGGCGGAAAAACTTGACGAAATCGGCATTGCCGTCGATTTCAAAAAACTGAAGGCAGAGCTGGATGCACTGCTGAATCCGTACGATCATGCCTGCCTGAACGATTTGCCGGACTTCGCCGAGGTGAATCCCACCAGCGAAAACATCGCAAGGACGCTTTATAAAAAGCTCGCCGCGCGAATGAACGACGGCAACGTCCGGGTGCGGGCGGTCCGGGTCAGCGAGTCGGACAGCAGCCGCGCGACGTATTTTGAAGGCGACGGCGATGACGACAGCGCTGCGTGTATTTGAAACGTTTCTGAGTCTGCAGGGGGAATCCACCCATGCCGGGCGGTTGTGCTGGTTCATCCGGCTGGCCGGGTGCAATCTGGACTGTTCCTATTGCGACACCCGCTGTGCCCGGTCGTTTGACGTGGGGCAGGAGGTGGCGGTGACGGACCTGGCGGCGGCGGCACTGGCCTCTGGCGCGCCGCTGGTGGAGGTAACCGGCGGTGAACCGCTGGCCCAGCCCGGCACGCCGGAACTGCTGGAACGATTGCTGGCGACCGGCATGGATGTGGCGCTGGAAACCAACGGGGCCGTGGATATTACCGCCGTGCCGCGCGGTGTCTGCCGGATTGTGGATTACAAGCTGCCGTCCAGCGGGATGGCGGATCGGATGCTGGAAAAAAATTTCCGTTGCCTGACGCCGCGGGACGAAGTAAAATTCGTAGTAGGCTCCCGGGAGGATTATGAATTTGCCGGGGAAACCATTCGCCGGTTTCGCCTGCCGGAGCAGACCCCGAATCTTCTAATAAGCCCGGTATGGGGGGCGGTGTCGTGGGAGACGCTGGCGGGTTGGATCATCGCGGACCGGCTGCCGGTGCGGATGCAGTTGCAGCTGCACAAACTGATCTGGGGCGCCGACCGCCAGGGAGTGTGAGAAAATGACGACGAAGAAAAAAGCTGTGATTCTGGTGAGCGGCGGACTGGATTCCGCAACCGTTCTGGCGTTGGCGAAGCGGGATGGTTTTGAATTGTACGCGCTGAGTTTCGATTACGGGCAGCGGCACCGGTGCGAACTGGCGGCAGCCGCCGCTGTGGCCGCCGCCGCCGGAGCGAAGCATCTGACGATGACGATCGACCTGCGCGCCTGGGGCGGTTCGGCTCTGACGGATGACGCGGTGGCGGTACCCGAGGCCGGCAGCGCGGCAGGGGTACCGGCGACGTACGTGCCGGCGCGCAATCTGATTTTTCTGTCGTTCGCCACGGCCTGGGCGGAGGTGCTGGGGGCGCGTGATATTTTCATCGGCGTCAACAGCGTGGATTATTCGGGGTATCCGGACTGCCGGCCGGCGTTCATTGCGGCGTTCGCCGAAGCGGCCCGGCTCGGTACCTGCGCCGTGGATGAAAACTGGTCATACCGGATTCAGGCGCCGCTGCAGCATCTGAGCAAGGCGGAGATTATCCGGACCGGAACGGCACTCGGCGTGGATTATGCGCTGACGACGAGTTGTTACAATCCGGATGCGGCGGGACGTGCCTGCGGGCATTGCGACAGCTGTGCCTTGCGGCGGGAAGGATTCGCCGCGGCAGGTGTGCCGGATCCGACCCGGTATGTGATAAAATGAGAGGGGGGCTGACGGCGCTGCTGTTGCTGCTGTCGGTGGTCTGGAATTCCGGCGTTGCGGCGACGGTGGAGGTGAAACGGGGGATGCCGCTCTTTGCCGAACCTCGTTTGGATGCGCCGGTCCGGGGGGTGATGACGGGCCCGGGACGGGCGGAGCTGCTGGATGAAACACTGGTGCTGGTTTCCCGTCATCCGCTGGCCCGTTATTATACGTTTTCCCATGTCCGACTGGCCGATGGCGTGGAAGGGTATGTCGAACCGTCCACGACCGTGGAGCGGCGCGGGGAGGGGCGATACGGACTGCACCATGCACCGTACCGGCCATGGTGGCGGTACGGACTGGGCGCGATTCTGCTGGCGGGGCTGGCGGGGTTGGCAGGGGAATATCTGGTGCGCCGCCGCCGTGGACGGTCCTATACGTTCCGGGAGCGGGGCTGGCGGCTGGCGGCAGTGCTGATGCTCACGCGTCAGCTGCTGCTGCTGGCGGTGGTGCAGGGGGGCGGTAATCTCCTGACGTCTCCGGCGGATGATGTGGGATATTTTCAGAACGCACTGGATTTTCTGCGGGGAGATTTTTCCCGGCCGTGGCATTTCACGGTGGGGCTGAGCATTCTGTATCTGCCGTTCATGCTGGCGACGGGAGCGCAGCGCGTGGCGGAAATCATGGTGCCGTTCTCCTGGTTTTCCGGAATGGTGTTGGCGCCGCTGCTGCCGGTACTGGGGTTTTTCATCGGGCGGCGACTGACGGGCAGGGACCGGGCGGCGTTCGTCGCGATGGCGATCTGGGTGGTGCTGCCTTTCGCGTTTCACCATCTGGCGGATTTTTCCTCCAAAGTCTTCATGCCGGACTGGGGATGGCCGTCGTGCGCATTCACCTTCCGGCATTACATTACGCTGATCGGAGCGGGATTCAACGCCATGAGCGACACGCCGTCCTGCTTTGCGGTGCTGCTGACGATTCTGCTGGCGTTGCGCTGGAAGCCGTCACCGGGACGTTATCTGCTGCTGGGAATGCTCTTCGGATTCGGCTGCATGATCCGGATCAACAACATTTTTTTCCTGCCGGTGATCGCACTGCTGGTCTGGCGGCGGGGCGGAGACCGGTGGCGCGACATTTCGTTTACAGGGACGGCGCTGGCGGCGGGGGCGGGCGGATTTCTGCTGGGATTTCTGCCGCAGATGGTGGTAAACGCCTATTTCTACGGTCATCCACTGCTGTTTTCCTATACCCGTTACGCAGCGGGGGCGCACACGTATTTTTCGCCGATTTTCTTCAATCTCAATACGGCGTATTACGGTGCGGTCAATCAGATCGCCTGGATCGGCGGCGGGTGCGGACTGCTGCTGATGCGGAGCGTCCGACTGCGAACGCTACTGGCGCTCTGGGCGGTACCGGTGATCTTGTTTTTCTGCGGGTACAGTCATGGGACGGACGATCCGATCCGCTTCATCATGACCGCGACTCCGGCCCTGTTGCTGGCGGCGGCCGGCGGTGAGTGCTGGCGCGGGTTGTCACGCCGGGAATGGGGATTTGCGGCATTGGCGCTGACGGTCCTGCTGGCGGCACCGAATGCGACGGTGGGGGACTGGCGCTGGTATCTGGAGGCGGGGCATGCGTTTGCGCGGCCGTTCCGGGAGGGACTGGCGGTTTATCCGGCGCTGGCGGGGCTGTTGCTGGCGGCGTGGGGATTGCGCCGGAGAAAACGTTGTTGTGCATTTGTAACTCTTTGCGGGGGATTGTATTTGTTCGGGAACGCCTATGTGCTGGCGGGCCTGCTGACGGTGGCGCTGCTGCGGGCACTGGCGGATCTCTTCCGCCTGGTGCGGTTTCGGACGGCGCGAGGCCGATGAAAATGCGCCGCCGCGGCTTGCCAAGCGGCGGGAACAGTGTTATATTATCCTTTTATGATAAAGGATAATGACTTTTTGCTGAACGGAATGATATGACGGACAGAACTCTGATACGGAATTTCTGCATCATTGCCCACATCGACCATGGGAAATCCACGCTGGCCGACCGGCTGCTGGAATACACCCACACCGTGGCACAGCGAGATCTGCAGGAACAGCTGCTGGATGATATGGACCTGGAGCGGGAACGCGGCATCACCATCAAATCCCACCCGGTCCGGATGCGGTACGCCGCCGCGGACGGCAAAGTGTATGAGCTGAATCTGATTGACACCCCCGGACATGTCGATTTTACCTACGAAGTCAGTCGCTCGCTGGGCGCCTGCGAGGGGGCGCTGCTGCTGATCGACGCAACGCAGGGGGTGCAGGCGCAGACGGTGGCCAACGTGTCGCTGGCGTTCCGTCAAAATCTTCGGATCATCCCGGTAATCAACAAGATCGACCTGCCGGCGGCGAATATGGCGTTGTGTTACGAGCAGATGGAAGAGATTCTGGCGATTCCCCGGGAGGAGGCGCTGCTGGTCAGCGGTAAAACCGGCGCGGGCGTGCCGGAACTGCTGGAGGCGGTGGTGAAACGGTTTGCACCGCCGGAGGAACCGGAGCAGCCGGGATCCTGCGCACTGATTTTCGACTCCAACTACGATTCGTACCGGGGAGTGGTGACTTATGTCCGGGTCCGTAAAGGCGTATTCCGGCGCGGATCGCGGGTGCGGCTGTTCAGCAACCGGCTGGAGAGCGAAGTCAAGGAAGTGGGATTTTTCGGGCCCCAGATGCAGGCAGCGGCGGAGCTGACCGCCGGACAGGTGGGGTATCTGATTCCAAACATCAAAAGTCCCTCGGATACGCGCATCGGCGACACCGTGACCAATGTCAATGATCCCTGCGCCGAGGCGCTGCCCGGTTTTCAGGAAGTCCGGCCGATGGTGTTCAGCGGGATTTATCCGATCGACACCGCCGATTACGATCAGCTTAAGGCGAGCATGGGCAAACTCCAGCTCAACGACGCGGCGTTTTTCTATCAGGCGGAGACGTCGGCGGCGCTGGGCTTCGGATTCCGCTGCGGTTTTCTGGGGCTGCTGCCTATGGAGATCATTCAGGAGCGGCTGCGGCGGGAATACGGTATGGACATCATCGCCACCTATCCCAGTGTGATTTACCACGTGTATCTCAAATCCGGGGAGATGGTGGACGTGGACAACCCGGTTCATCTGCCGGATCCGGCGGCGATCGAACGGATTGAAGAGCCGATCATCCGGGCCCGGATCATGACGCCGACCGATTACATCGGCGACGTTATGAATCTGGTGATGAACAAACGCGGCTATTGCACCCAGACCGATTCGGTGGATGCGCACCACGTGATCATCACTGCGGAAATGCCGATGCATGAAATTCTCATCGACTTTCACGACAAACTTAAATCAATCACCCGCGGCTACGGCAGCATGGATTATGAACCCTGCGGCTACCGGGCCGACAAACTGGTGAAGCTGGATATTCTGGTGAACGGTGATCCGGTGGATGCGTTTTCCTCGATCGTGCATGTGGACGCGGCTCCGGTGCGGGGACGGCAGCTGGCGGAACGGCTGAAGGAGGTGATTCCGCCGCAGATGTTCCAGATCGCGATTCAGGCGGCGGTGGGCGGGAAGGTCGTGGCGCGCGAAACCATCCGGCAGCTGCGCAAGAACGTGCTGGCCAAATGTTACGGCGGCGACATCACGCGCAAACGCAAATTGCTCGAAAAACAGAAAGAGGGCAAAAAGCGCATGAAGCTGATCGGGCAGGTCAATATTCCGCAGGAGGCATTCGTGGCCGTGCTGCGGGCCGGAGAAAACGACAAGTAGTTACGGAACAAGCCGTTTCGACAGGCGGAACGGCGGATGACGGAAAGAGCGGCAAGAATGTTCCATTACAAAGAATGGCGGACCCGGCGGGAGTTGCGGAAATTCCGCGATGCGGTGGCAACCCTGCGGCACGCGGACGACGATATTCTGGATGAACGCCAGAAAACCGGTCTGGACGAACTGATCGGGGAGGGGAAGGCGCTGAAGAACGCGCCCGCGGCGGAAATGACCGCCTACCTTGCCGCGGCACCGGGGCGGCTGTCGCGGCTCGTGCCGCCGAAACGGTTTCCGGTGTTGCGTGAATGGCTGGACATCATCGCGGTGGCGATGGCGGTGGCATTCGGGGTGCGGGGGTTGTTTCTGCAGCCGTTCAAGATTCCGACCAGCAGCATGCAGCCGACGCTGTACGGAATTCATTTCATGGAAAAGAAGGGCAGTGCCAATACCTGGCTGGAAAAGCTGCCGCCAACGCTGAATGTGCTTTTGTTCAGTGCACGGCCGGCCACGCTGGTGCTTTCGGAAGGGGGCCGGGTGGATCCGGGCAGTTTGAAGCGTTCCGGAAATGCTTTGTTTGATTTTACCTCGTTCCGGCTGGGCGACCGGGAGTACCGGTTGCCCGGGGATCCGCGCAAGGTACTGGAGTATTCCGGCATTGATCTTTATACCGAGTATCGGGCGGGCGACGTGATCTGCGACGGGTATCTGTCACTCGGGGATCACCTGTTTGTGGACCGGGTTTCGCATAATCTGACCGGATTGCGGCGAGGAGACGTCGTCGTGTTCAATACCGAAGGAATTTATTCTCCGGACGGGCGTTCGCTGACGTCGGTTTCCGGGTATTACTACATCAAGCGTCTGGTCGGGCTGCCCGGGGACACGCTGAAGATTGTCGACAATCAGCTGCTGATTCGCCCCGCCGGCGCAACGGAATTCAAGCCGATCCAGGAAATCGCGCCGGTGTTTAAAAAACTGTACAGCGGTCAGGGCGGGTATCAGGGACACACCAATTCCCCCGGGGAAGGCGGCGGCGGCTATCTGCTGCGGCGAGCCGAGGATGAATTTACCGTACCCGCCGACAGCTATTTCATGCTGGGGGACAATACCCGGTTCAGTGCCGACAGCCGGCTCTGGGGCGTGGTGCCGCGGCGGAACATCGTCGGACGGGCGCTGGTGGTGTTCTGGCCGTTTTCCCGGCGCTGGGGCGTGGTGGACCGCGCGGAGCCGCTGCCGGTGCCGACCGGGGAGGCGGTGCGGGGGACTTATCCCTCGATGTATCTGCAATGAAGGAATGTCAATATACACAGGGAGTTTGAGTGCAAGATGCGCGAAGCGATTCTGCTGATTCAGACGGCCGACCGCAAAGGGTTGCTGGCGGCGATTTCGACGTTTTTTTCTTCACGGTCATTCAACATTCTGCAATGCCGCCAGTACACCGACTTGCGGGAGGGGCGGTATTTCATGCGCATCCGGCTGGATCTTTCCGATATGGAAATCACCCGCAAGCAGCTGGAGGAGGAGTTCGGCGGGTTTGCCGCCACGCTGGGGCTGGAGTATTCGATCTACTACGGGGAGGACAAGCCCAAGGTGGCGCTGCTGGTCTCCAAGACGTCGCATTGCCTGTATGATCTGCTGGCGCATGTGCGGGAAGGGGACCTCGGCTGTGAAATTCCGTTGATCATCAGCAATCATCCGGATCTGGAACACGTCGCGGACATGTTCCGGGTGCCGTTTTTCTGCTTTCCGGTCGAACCCGGACACAAGGCGGAGCAGGAGGAGCAGGTGATCGAACTGCTGGACCGGCACCACATCGACCTGGTGGTGCTGGCCCGTTACATGCAGGTGCTGTCCGACCGGTTCATCGAACATTATCCGTCGCGGATCATCAATATTCACCACGCCTTTCTGCCGGCGTTTCAGGGGGGGAATCCCTACCTTCGCGCCTGGGAACGCGGGGTGAAGATGATCGGGGCGACTGCCCATTACGCCACGGCGGAACTCGACGAAGGACCGATCATCGAGCAGGACGTGGAGCGCATCACCCACGAAAGCGATCCGGATGAACTCAAACGCATCGGCAAGGATATCGAACGCCGGGTGTTGACCCGCGCGGTGCGGGCGCATCTGGAGCATCGGGTGATCATTTCCGGTCGGCGGACCATTGTATTTTCCCGGTGAGGCAATGAAAAAGCAGGCAATCCCTCGTCAGCAGGAAACGGTGATGAAACGGCTGCTGCGGCAGACGGCGGAAGGGGCATTGCTGTTGCTGACACTGCTGCTGCCGCTCAAATTCGGGGTGTTCGGCGTGGTGCCGGAGGCAACTTCATTCTTCCCGGATTCCCTGCTGGCGCTGCTGGTGGTCAACTGGCCCGCCGTCTCTTTCGGGATTGCTGCGGCAGTGGTGCTGCTGCTCACGCTGGCGGCCTGGTCGGCAGCGGCGGCGCGGACGGAGGCTCCGGCCTGGCGCTTCGGCGCATTGTGGAGTATCGGCGTGCTGCTGGCGGCGTTGCCCGGATGGTGGAATGCGACTACCTGGGATTTTCCCTATATGCAGACGGCGCATTTCGCCGGGATCGGTGCCTATGCTGCAGCGGCAACGCTCTACTGTCTGGGAGAGCCGAAAGGCGCGCGCCGGCTGCTGCTGACTCTGGCGGTGGGGACGTTGCTGCTCACCTGGAGCGGACTGGAGCAATATTTCTGGGGATTCGAACGCTCCCGGCAATACCTGCTGGATCAGGAGGCGCAGGGGATTTCCATGGGGCACGTGATCAAGGCCAGAACCTTCGACGACCGGGTGTTTGCCACGTTTACCAGCTGCAATTCCCTGGCCGGTTATCTGTTGCTGGTCTGGCCGCTGTTGCTGGCGCAATTATGGCGTTGGGGCGGCCGGGTGGAACCGGTGAAATGGTCGCGGCTGATTTTTCTTGTACTCGGTGGCGGCGGTGCGCTGGCAGTGCTGCTGCTGACCAAAAGCCGGGCGGCTTATCTGGCGCTGGTGCTGACCGGCGCGTTGTTTGCGTTATGCTGGCCGATGCGCCGTCGCTGGAAAATGTTGCTGGTGGCGGCGGCGGTGCTGCTGGTGGCGGGCGGGGCGTATTACATCCATTGCCACGGTCGCGGATTCGACTCCATGGCGGCGCGGGCGGATTATCTGCGCAGTTCACTGCTGCTCTGGTGGCGGCATCCGCTGGCGGGATGCGGCTGGGGAGAATTCTTTTTCGAACACATGCGGCTCAAGGTGATTGTATCGGACGAGGCGGCGCATGATCCGCACAATATTCTGATGACCGGGGCACAGGCGGGAACCCTGCTGGTGGCGGTGCTGGCGGCGGGGCTGTTGTATCCGGTGATTCAATTGCTGCGCGGTCTGCGGCGTGAGGCGCAGCAGGCCTTTCCGCTGGAAACGGTTGCGGGACTTTTCGGGATTACTGCATTTATGATTCACTCCATGATGGATCTCAACGTACAGGTTCCGGCGATCATGGCGGCATTCTGCGCGATCGGCGCGGCACTGCTGGCCCGTGAAGGACAGGAGGAACCGGCACCTCTTCCCGCGGAATCATCCGCCTCCGTCGAAACAACGCATCGGGGCAGGACGATGATGGCAGTAGCTTTGCTGGCGTTTCTGGCGCTTTATTCCGGTTGGGCCGGAGTTCGACTGCTGCATTCGGAAATGGTGTTCGACCGGCTGATCATGCTGTGTTCCATGCGGAACAAGACCCCGGAACAGGCGGCGGTCATCCATCCGGGGGCGGTGCAGGCGGCGCTGGAAGAGGTCGTGCGGTTGCGTCCCCGTTCGTCATTCCCCTGGTCGACGGCGGCGGACTTTATGCTGGCGCACGGTCGATGGGGGGATGCTGAACGGATGATCGAGGAAGCCCTGCGGCGCGCCCCCGGGCGGGCGGCGCTGTATCATCGTAAAGCGTTGATTGCATATCACCGGGGTGATACGGAGACCGCGCTCCGGGAATTGCAGCGTGCCCGGGAACTCTTTCCGCACAATCCGGCTTATCAGCGTTTGCCGGAGGGGGCGGCTGGTGGTGTTTGGGCCGGAGAGAGCGTCATGAACGGCTCCAGCCGATAGCGTCCTTCCCGCAGAAGCCGGTTCAGGGTGTCGGTATCATTGAGCACCAGGCCGTCCCGGGCGAGTTGTAAATCCGCAGAGAGCGGCCGCCATTGCGAATCCCGGTATTCGGCGAAAGTAACCAGTTCCAGTATCCATTGGCTTTCCCGGCGTTCCAGCTGCAGGAGATAGAAGGGGGTGATCAGCAGCATGGCCGAGCTTGGGTGGTGCCCCGGCAAGAGCTGTTCCGTATCCGTAAGAACGGTCAGAAACAGCTTGCCGTTGATCGTGGATACGCCGCCAAGCATGGGAAACATGGGGCGAAAAGTTTTGTTTTCCGTCATGTCTCCGGTTATACGCAGACATTGTTTTTTCGAATCAAAAGCGACTTTCAGCCGGACCTGTTCCTGGCCATAGGTTCCGGTCCATTCCCCGGTCAATTGTGATTGCAGGGTGGGGGTGTCGTTGTTTGTGACCGGCGGACTGAGCGTTCGGGTGGCGTTGCAGCCGGCCAGGAGCAGTGTTGCGGTGATGCCGAGGACACCGAAAAAAGCGTGTTTCATAAGCTCCTCCTCTTGTTTTTGTTAAGGCGAATCGGGCGGAACGCCGATGGGCCATGGCGAGCGTGCCAGCGCACCGTTGCCGTAGGCGCTGTCGCCGCTGACTTCCCGCCCCAGCCACGCCGGACGTGGAAATTCTGCGGCGGCATCCTCCAGCTCCAGCTCCGCCAGCACCAGTCCCGTGTGACGGCCGGAAAAAACGTCCACTTCCCAGTTGAACCCGGCATGATGGACCGGATAGCGGATTTTCTCGATCAGCCGGTCGGCGCAGAATTCCTCCAGCATCCGGCGGGCGTCCTCCGGCGGGATCGGATATTCGAATTCGCTGCGGCTGAATCCGCGGCTCGGGCCTTTCAGAGTCAGAAAGCCGCGTTCCCCCGCCAGCCGGACCCGCACGGTGACGGTCGGTGCGGTGTCGAAATACCCTTGAAGTATCGGTATTCCCGGTCCGGCCGCCGCCCGCCAGGCGTCGGACCGCACCAGGAATTTGCGTTCGATTTCCACCCCCATTTCGGCGTCAATCTCCGAAGGCGACGCCGAGCTTGCGTGCCGATTCGATCCAGGGGTGATCCAGCGGAACGATTTTGCGCACGCCTGCGACATCGGCGATCGGGACCATGGCGGTGCCTTCGCCGCTGGCGCTGATCATGAAGCCGTACTTCTGCCGGAAAACCGCCTTGGCACATTCGGAACCGAGCCGGGTCGCCAGCAGCCGGTCGGAGGCCGAAGGCGAGCCGCCGCGCTGAAGATGACCGAGAATGGTGACGCGCGTCTGCAGACCGGTGCGTTCCTCCAGCTGCGATGCCAGTTCGAAAATACGGGTGGAACAGGCGGAATGAAATGCGGCGATTTCCTGTTTGGCCGCCTCTTTTTCCGCCTTGTTTTTCGCCTGCTCCTTTTTTTCCTGAAGCGCGGCGAGCCGGGCGGTGTCCTCCCGGGACAGGGCGCCTTCGGCGATCGGCATGATGCTGAAAAGTTTACCTTCGCGGGAACGCTGCAGCAGCGCCTGGGCGACCTTGTCAAGGCGGTAGGGAATTTCCGGAATGAGGATCACGTCGGCGCCGCCGGCCAGTCCGCTGCCGAGCGCCAGCCAGCCGGTGTTGTGTCCCATGATCTGCACCAGCATGATGCGCTTGTGGCTGCTGGCGGTCGAATGCAGACTGTCCAACGCCCCGGTCGCCACCGACAAAGCGGTGTCGAAGCCGATCGTGGTGTCGGTATGGGCCACGTCGTTGTCGATGGTTTTGGGCATGGTGAGGATATTCAAGCCCGCCTTCTGCAGCAACAGGGCGCTTTTGTGAGTGCCGCCGCCGCCGATGCAGATCAGGCATTCGAGCTGATGTTTACGGTAATTTTCGACAATGGCGCCGGTCATGTCGATGCATTCGCCGCCGACCGGCATTTTATTGGGCTTGTTGCGGCTGGTGCGCAGAATGGTGCCGCCGACGGTCAGAATGCCGGAGCAGGTGGCTTCCTCCAGCGGCATGGTCCGGTCGAATGCCAGACCTTCAAAGCCGTCCCGGAACCCGATCAGACGGTATCCGCCGCGGACTAGGGTTTTGCCGACGGCCCGGATGGCGGCGTTCAATCCGGGGCTGTCGCCGCCGGCAGTGAGAATTCCGACGCATTTCATTTTTTGCTGTTCCTTTTTGTTGTTTTCGCGTTTACCGGGGGGGGTGCGGAGAATCCGTCTCCGGAGCGGCGAATACCTTCAATACGTTTTCACCGGGGCCGGCGGTCTCTTCCGCCAGATTCCGGAAATACCGGTAGCTTTCCGCCTGGCTGCGCGCGGGGGTGTGATGTTCGGGGAGTTTCCGGGAATAGCGTCCGGAACTCATCAGGCGGCGGCCCTTTTCTTCGTCCTCCAACTGCAGTTTCAGCAGGTCGAACAGGATTTTCCGGAGCTTCGGGGACTCCACCGGAAACATCAATTCGATCCGGCGGCTGAGATTCCGATACATCCAGTCCGCGCTGGAAAGATAGAACTCCTCCTCTCCGCCGTTCTGAAAATAAAAGACCCGCGAGTGTTCCAGATATCGGTCCACAATGCTGATCACCCGGATGTTGCCGTTCGCCGGTCCCGGTTTGAGACAGCAGAGGCCCCGGTCGATGAGGTCGGTCCGAAGATGCGCTGCGGCGGCGGCGTGCAGATGGTCGATCACTTCGGTATCGGACAGCGAATTCATTTTGGCGATGATTCTTCCCGGGCGTTCCGGGGTGGAGAGTCGGGCTTCTCGGTCGATCAGCTCCAGCACCCGCTGCCGCAGATCGAACGGCGCCGCGGCGATTTTCCGCCAGCGTTGCGGCGGGGCGGAATATCCGGTCATCACATTGAACAGGTTGGCGACATCGAAGCAGAGGTCCGGATCACAGGTCATCAGGCCGAGGTCGGTGTATTGCGCGGCGGTTTTGTCGTTGTAATTTCCGGTGGCCAGATGGAGATAGCGCCGGATGTACCCTTCCTCGCGCCGGACGATCAGCAATGCCTTGCAATGAATTTTGAGATTGCTGATGCCGTACACCACATGCGCTCCGGATTCCTCCAGGCGGCGGGCCCATTGAATGTTGTTGCCTTCATCGAAGCGGGCTTTCAGCTCGACGATGACCGTAACCTGTTTGCCGTTGCGGGCGGCGCGCTGCAGTGCGTGCACGACGGGGGAGTTGCCGCTGACCCGGTAGAGCGTCTGCTTGATCGCCAGCACCTCCGGGTCGTCGGCCGCTTCCTCCAGCAGCCGGATGATCGGACTGAACGCGTGAAACGGCGGCGCGATCAGCAGCGGTTCGTGGGCGGCGAGTGCGTCGAAGATCGAACCTCCCGCGGCGAATTCCGACGGCATGATCGGCGGCCAGACCGGTTCCAGCAGGTCGGGACGATCCGCCTTGGCGGCCAGTTCGAAAAACTGTTTCAGGTGCAGCGGCGCTCCGGTACGGTAGCGGAACTGCGGCGACAGCCGGAATTCACCGCACAGCCAGTTGTACAGTTCTCCGGCGGGCACCGAGCGCGGCATTTCCAGCCGGATCGGTTCCCGCTGGCGACGCTGAAGAAGTTTCTTCTCGATCTGGGCCAGCAGGTCTTCGACCCCTTCCTCCTCCACCGAGAAGTCCATGTCGCGGGTAATCCGGAACGGGAAAAATTCCCGGATTTCACAGCCGGAGAAGAGTTCTTCCAGATTATCCATGATCAGCTCTTCCAGCAGTACAAAGGTCTTTCCCGTTCTGCCGTCCGGGGCGGCAATGAAGCGCGGCAGCACCTCCGGCACCTCGACGAATGCGAATACCGTATCCTCGCGTGCCGCCGGTTTCATGCTGACCGCCAGTTCGATGGCGCCGCTGTTCAGGATCGGAAAAGGATGCGACGGATCCACCGCCAGCGGCGTCAGCACCGGCAGAATCTGAACCTGGAAAAAGCGTTTCAATTCCCGTCGCGCCGCTTCCGGCAGCTCGTGGGGACGGCGCAGGCGAATGTCCTGTTTTTCCAATTCATCCAGCAGGGAACTCAGCAGTTTCTGCTGGCGGTGCAGCAGTTTTTCCAACCGGGTGCGGAGCAGCGCAAGCTGTTCCGCCGGTCGCAGTCCGGCGGGATCCGGTGCGTCTTTGCCCAGCTGCACCAGCTGCCGCAGCCCGGCGATGCGGACCATGAAAAATTCATCCAGATTGCTGCTGAAAATCGCAATGAATTTCAACCGTTCCAGCAGCGGGTTTGCGGTACAGGCGGCTTCGTCCAGCACCCGCGCATTGAAATCCAGCCAGCTCAGTTCCCGGCTGATGTAACGGTCGCTGCGGTCGATGCACTCGTTCATAATTTTTCCAATACCTCTTCCAGTTTGAGCTGAAGTCCGAAGACGTCCCGGAACATATCGCTTTTCATTTTCAAATACAGTTCCTCCAGCCGCCGGTCTTCGGCGGCGGCGGAATGAATGATCAATTCATCGCCGCGGAGTTTCAGCTTCAAATCTTGGTAACGGCCGCAATGGGCCCGGTCCAGGGCGTCGGCCACCCGGAGGATGGCGGCCAGTTTCAATACCGCGACTTTTTCATCAGCGGCGAGCACCATGTACTCCGGGTGCGATGCTTTCGGCGGCGCCTTCCGGTGGTAGCGGGCGACGGTGGCGATGATGCGCTGTTCCGCCGGAGAAAGACCCGGCAGCTGCGCGTGATTAATGAGATACCACGAATGTTTGTGGTGCTGCCGCACGTCGATGAAGCGGCCGATGTCATGCAGCAGCGCGGCGATTTCCAGCCAGATGCGGCTGCGCGGCGGAAAATCGTAGTAGCGTTTGAGCTTGTCGAAGAACGCCAGGGCGCTCCGGCTGACACTTCGGGCGTGTCCGGCGTCGAAACCGTATTTTTGTCCGACCCCTTCCGCCGCCGCCAGCATGTCGGCAAGGAAGGGAGTGGCATCCGGATTTTCCGTGCGCCGCACCAGGTCATCGAGCAACGCCGTCCGGGTCGTCGTGCTCGGGCAGAGAAATTCCGAGCAGTTGAATTCATGCAGAAAATAAGAGATCAGGCTGCCGCATGGGGCCAGACTCATGGCCTGGTGGTCGGGAATATTCAGTTTGCGCCCCAGTCGCAGGGGGTCTTCACGCATGGCCTGCCGGGCCAGATCGGCTACGGCGTCAACCGGAAGCCGGACGGTTTGTTCGCCGGCGGTTTCATGACGGCGCACCAGCAGCCGGACTCCGGCGCCGATGCCGATCAGCGTCAGCGGTTGATCCGGGCGCAGGCGGACGCATTCGCGCAGGCGCTGCTCGATGGCGGAAGAGATGAGAATGTCGACGATTTCTTTCGGACGGATGCCGGAGCGCCCGAATTCGTCGTAAAAGCGAATGGTGCCCAGCGGGGCCGATTCATAGAATTTCAGCAAGCCGTTTTCAAAGAAGATTACGATCAGCGATCCGGTGCCGATGATGAAGGCGATGCCGGTCATCCGATCGAAGTCACAGCAGCGGCGCAGCTCTTCCCGGGTGGAGAGAAAGGTAATTCGCGCCTCTTCCTGCGCCTCCAGAATTTCAATCTCCAGACCGGAATCATGGCGGATCCGGCTGATGACCAGTTCCCGGTTGAATGCTTCGCGGATGGCGCTGGTCGCGACCACCCGGCGGGCGACGGCGCCGTATTCATCGAGCTTCCGGGCGAAGTCTTCCATGACGCCGGAGAGTTGATTGATGCTTTTCGAAGAAACCGTGCCGTTTCGGAAGACATCAAATCCGAGATTGAGCGGGCGATCCAGGCTCTCCAGCAGTCGGATCGTGCCGTCCGGAGCGGCAGCGAAGAGATCCAGGCGCGTGGAGTGCGACCCGATATCGATAATGCCGGCCGGAAAGGTGTCGGATGTTTTTTTTCTCATGCGCTCTTTTCCTGAAAAAATCCTCGTTTCGTTCAACATATCGTCAGAGCTCCGGCATTTCAAGCGCCAACGATGCAAAAACGGGCCCCGTCCGGCAGATGAAATAAAAAAACAACGCTTTCCTAACCGATTTCAGCAACCATCCAGTACCGGGAGAATAAAAAAACTGCCGGATCGGTCACGGAAGACCGGTCCGGCAGTTCGGGGCATCTTCGCCGTGGAACAAGCCACCGTCGGCAGCAGTCATACAGACCTCGGCAGGAAGGCGGCCCTTTCAGAACAGGCTTGTGGGCGAGGGGTTGAAATATTTGTAGTTCTGCTTGGCGTATTTCTGAAGTCCGTGCGCAGTCACCTGATCGAAGGGGTATTTGATCACCACCCAGGTTTCCTCGTCGCTGTCCAGCGGCTGGGGATTGAAGGTGCACTGAAAATACTTGTCAATCATCATGGCCACCGGTTCATCCCGGAACTGCAGCGACATCATGGTCCAGATCCGGCTGCCCCGTTCGTCCAGCTGCAGGGCAATGTCGTAACAATCCGGCCGGTCGGCGCGCGGCAGCAGTTTGATGTCCTTGACCTGTTTGGAGCTGAAGAACTGATTGGTGTTGATCCAGAGTTTTTTCCCGTCGAAAGTGGAGATTTCCGCCTCCAGATCCCCGGCGCGGGGGTATTTGACCACCTGGTAAAGCGCCAGGACGTATTTGGGCTGGTATTCTTCACCAAACGTACTCTTGGAGGGAGTGAGCGCTTCTTCCCAGGCTTCATTGAGCGTTTCGCAGCCGGTGACGGCCAGGAGTGCCGCGGCCGCAGCGAACAGACGGAGGGCTTTATGGACAATCATATAAGTTTCCTTTCTGTTGATTTTTTTGTTCGATCAGCTTTTTCTAAATATAGCCACATCTCGGAAAAATAGCAAATCAGCGTCTGGCAAAAAAAGAGGCAGGGTGTATATTGCCCGATATACATAATCGGGAGTGATGTTTTTTATGGATATGGATTCTGTTGCCGGCTGCCGGTATCTGGTGATCGGAGATCCGGTCGCCCACAGCCGTTCCCCGGAGATGCAGAATGCGGGGTTTGCCGCACTGGGGCTGGGCCGTCCATACGGAAAACTGCGGGTGACGGAACCGGAACTGGCCGATTTTGCGCATTATGCGGCACAACATCTGGACGGGTTCAACATTACCGTGCCGCACAAGGCGCATATTCTGCCGTATCTGGCCGGCATTTCCGGAACGGCGAAGCTGGCGGGGAGCGTCAATACCGTCTGTTGCCGGGACGGCGCGCTGTATGGAGACTCCACGGATGGATATGGTCTGGAGGGGGCGCTGCGGGAGGCGTTCGGACTGGAGCCGGAGGGGCTGACGCTGTTGTTTTTCGGAACCGGCGGGGCGGCACGGGCGACGGCGTTTCATTTCGCGGCGCGCGGCGCGCAGGCGATTTTCTTCGTCAATCGCACGCCGGAACGGGCGGAAGCGCTGCGGCGGGAGGTCGCTGCGGCTTTTCCGCTGCTGCAGACCGCGACGGCGGCGTTGCATGATGAACGCGCGGTGACGGCGCTGCTGCGCCGCTCCCGGGTGGCGGTCCAGGCAACCAGTCTCGGCTTGAAACCGGAAGATCCCTCGCCGGTGCCGCCGGAGTGGCTGGCCGGTAATCCGCAGCTGTGCTGTTTTGACACGATTTACCGGGAGACGCCGTTTCTGCGGGGGGCGGCCGCGCTGGGATTGCCGGTGGCGGACGGGCGCGGTATGCTGCTGCACCAGGGGGCGAAATCACTGGAAATCTGGACCGGCCGCACCGCGCCGCTTGCGCCGATGCGGGCCGCCCTGGAACGGAGTTTGAAAAAATGATTGGTCTGACTGCGGGACTTAATGACTGGTGGATTCGGGCGGGATTGTACGACCCGGGCTGGATTCGGGGATTCTGGCTGGCGGCGGCGTTTCTTTACGGCAGCTGCCTGGGGAGCTTTCTCAATGTCTGCGTCTGGCGGATTCCGCTGGGAGAATCGATCGCGGATGCGCCGTCGCATTGTCCGAAATGCGGTGCCTTGATCCGCTGGTATGACAATATTCCGATTTTCAGCTATCTGCGGTTGCGTGGGAAATGCCGCCATTGCGGCATGCCCATTTCGCCGCGGTATCTGATTGTGGAGGCGCTGACCGGTCTGCTGTTCGCCGGGGCGCTGGCGGCAACGGGTTTGAGTGCGCAGCCGCCGGTGAAGCTGGTGTTGTATTATCCGATGCTGATGCTGATCATCACGACGGCGATGATCGACTGGGAACATCGGATCATTCCCGATTTGACGACTTATCCGGCGATGATTTTCGGCGTGGCGGCTTCGGCGGCGCTGCCGTCGGCCTGGGGAATGGAGAATCACTGGTGGTCCGGCACCTGGTCGCTCGGATCGCTGCTGGTGGCGGGGATCTTTCTGGGCGCGTTCGCCTGGCTGGGACGGAAAATCGCCGGAAGAGACGTCATGGGCTGGGGCGATGTGAAATATCTGATGGCGGCGGGGGCGCTGCTGGGAATTTACGGGGCGTTCTTCTCGTTGCTGGTGGGATCGTTCGCGGGAGCGGCGTATGGCGTGGCAGTGGCGTTGCACCGGAAGCGGCGTCTGCGGCGGACGGCGCTTCCGTTCGGACCGTTTCTGGCGGGGGGATCGCTGATCTGGATTTTCTGCGGCGAATGGCTGACCCGCGGATATTTCCGGTGGCTGGGGGGGCAATGAGACTTCCGGCCATGCTGCTGTCGGCAGCCTTCGCATGTTTGGCGGGGGGAGCGGTGGAATTCGGCATGGCGCCATCGCATATCGCCGAGTCGCCTGCCGGATTGCTGAAGCATCCGGAGCAATGGCGTCCGGTCTGGAAACAGCTTGCCTTATTCAAGGTTTATGACGCCCAGTTGTCGGGGAAAAGCTGGGCGAAACCGGTGGACCCGGCGCTTCTGACCGCATTTCTGCATCGGACCGGGTTGCGGCTGGGGGTGGAATACGGCGACCGCTTCGGACATTTCCGGGAAGACGCCGGCCGACGGATCGCCGCCGACATACTTCGTACCATCCGGCCGATCCATGAAGCGGGGGGAACCGTGTCGTCGCTGCATTTGGACGGTGCGGTGGTGCGCATGCTGTCCGGCGTGCGGAGCGGGCCGAACGGCGATTCCGGCAAAGGCCGGTTCGACCTGCCCACGGCGGCGCGGGTGGTGGCGGAGGTGTTCTCCCATATCCGGCGGAGCCGTCCGGAAATCCGGATCGGTCTGGTGGTCAATCTCATGAATTACGATTGGTCGGAGACGGTGCCGGGGGCGCTGGGGCGCTGGACGGCGGAGAGCGGCGTGTATTACCGGGAGGTACTGGCGGCGGTCTGCTCCGAACTGCAGAAGAACGGGGATCGACTGGATTTTCTGGAAGTGGATGCGCCGTTCAATTATTATGAACTGCGCCGATCCCCGGTGACCGGGAAGCCGTTTTCCGGCGGCGCTTTGCTGAAGGCGATCCGGGACTGGTGCCGTGATCACGATGTCACATTTCATCTGGTGGTCAACTGCGAGCCGCGGGAACCTTTCGGCGATTATCCGGACACGATGTCGCCGGATCAGGCGGCGGCGGGGGCGGCCCGATTCCGACAGGGAGGGCTCGCTTATCTGGCGGCGCTGGAGCGGGAGGGGATCCGGCCGGATCTGATTGTGTTTCAATCGTGGTATCGGACGCCGGTGCGGAATCTGCCGTTGTCCGATCCGGATTCCTTTACCGGGACGGTGCTGCGTTTTCTGAAATCGCCGGCACTGCCTCCCGCGGAACGGAACTCACGTTGACCGGTGCGCCGGGGTTGCCCGCCACCAGCATGGTACTGGTCGGGAAGGCCCATTGAATGCCGCTTTCGCGGAAACGCCGGAGAATGGCCAGATGCAGTTCGGTCTTCCAGGCTTCCTCCACTTTGAACTCAATGGTTTTCAGCCACATGACCACTCTGACGTTCATGGACCAGTCGGCAAATTCAGAAAAGTAAATGCGCGGTTCGTCTCCGGGCGCGTCGGGACCGTGAAAATGATCCACCAGCTCATGCAGCAGCGCGATCGCCTGTTCCATCTGGGCTCCGGTGGTGTCGTAGGTCATGGTCAGGTTGAACGCATACCGCAGTTTGCCGTTGGAGCTGATGTTTTCGATGGGACTGGTCACCATGATGCTGTTGGGAATGCTGAAGACGCTTTCGTCTTCGGTGCGGATTCTGGTGCTGCGCATGCCGACATCCTCGACGACGCCGTCAATGGCGTTGATTTTGACCCGGTCTCCCACCCGGAAGGGACGGTCCGCGAGAATGACGATGGTACCGAAGAAATTGGACAGCGTGTCTCTGGCCGCAAAAGCCACGGCCAGTCCGATGACGCCCGCTCCGGCAAGAAGCGTGGTGATGTTGATGTCAAAAATACTTTGTCCGATGAAGAGTATGGTCAGAATGGCCAGGGTGATTTTGGTGGTTTTCCTTGCCACTTTGATCAACAGCCCGTCCATCTGGTTGCCGGAGCGCCGGGCGCTTTCCTGCACGAGCGTATCGACCACGCCGATCAATCGGTAAATCGCATGAACCGTCAGCAATGTCAGAATAGTAAAAAAGATACGCAGGTCGAACGGATAGAGATTAAACGGCAGAGCATTCAGAACCGGGAGCATGAAGAGGAACGCCGCAATGCATCCGACAATGCTCCAGAACGTGCCGTTGATCGCCAGTAACAGCCGCACCGGGAAACCGGCGCCATGTCGTTTTTCGTATCGGTGCAGACGCCAGCAGAGCAGCATTCGCAGCACCCATGCCCCGAGGATGGAACCGGCAATGCCGAGCCCCATGCGCAGCAGAGCGGAGCGTTCGCGAATGAACCAGTTTTCCGTGTGATCCCAGTCCTGTTTCAGTTGTTCTGCCAGTTCCTGCGGAGTGGGGGGAAGGGGGAGCCGTTCTGCCGCTTCGGAAGCGCGTGTGGCAACCTCGCGGGAGGGATTTTTCACGCTGCTGCCGGCCGCCGGAAAGGCGCAGAGCAACAGGAAAATAGCCAGGATTGACAGGAGATGACGTTTCTGCATGACCGGTTTCCTTCGATGGTTTCTGTGAAGCATAACGTGAATTTTCGTCGCTATTTTTTGTTTCGGGGGGCGGAGGCAGACTTGGTCCCGAAATGCGGGAGAATCCGTCATGGCCGGAGACTGTTTTCACGTGCTTCCGTAGCTGCATGGGTCAGGAGCACCACGGCCATGGCGGCGATGCCTTCCTCGCGGCCGCAGAATCCGAGTTTTTCGGTGGTGGTCGCTTTGACGGAAACCGCGTTCACGTCGCAATGGAGCACCGCGGCGAGATTGGCCCGCATCCGGTCGCGCCGGGGGGCCAGCTTCGGCGCCTGGGCCAGAATGGTGATGTCGCAGTTGACGATGCGCCACGGGGTCACTTCCGGATGTTCGAGGACTGTCGCCAGCAGTTTCATGCTGTCCGCATGAAGGTAGGCGGGGTCGTCATCCGGGAAAAGCCGACCGATGTCTCCCAATGCCAGGGCGCCGAGAATCGCGTCCATCAGCGCATGGACGGCCACATCGGCGTCGCTGTGGCCCAGCAGGCCGCGGGGGTGGTCGAATTCTTCCCCGCAGAGAATCAGTTTGCGTCCTGTCGCGAAACGGTGAACGTCAAAGCCTTGTCCGATCCGGATTGTCATGGCGTTTTTGCTCCTTGAAAAAGTCTTTTTCTGCGTTACTGTAGTGCAGAAAGTCTCATAAAACAAGCACAAAAACAGAAGATGACTTTTTTGAACACCGCGGCATGACGACCCACCCCTGCGCGGCAAGCCATTTTCTGGGATCACAGGAGAGGAAACATGTCTGAAGCCGTTGTGAAAATCCGGATGATGTCCGGCTGTGAGGATCTGATCCCGGCCAAGGCCCATGCCGACGATGCCGCGTATGATTTGCGCTCCCGCGCCGATATGGAACTGCCGCCGGGAACCAGCGTGCTGGTGCCGACGGGAATGTTTATGGAACTGCCGCCCGGATTCGAGGCGCAGGTCCGGCCCCGCAGTGGCCTGGCGCTCAAGCATAATCTCATGCTGACCAACTCCCCCGGGACCATCGACGCCGGCTATCGGGGCGAGGTCGGCGTGATCATGTTCAACGCGGGGAGGACGCCGTTCCCGGTCCGCCGGGGAGAACGGATCGCCCAGATGGTCATCTGCCGGCTGCCGGAGATTGAGCTTGCGGTGGTCGATTCGCTCGGCGACAGCGACCGGGGCGAAGGCGGGTTCGGCAGTACGGGCAGGGGGTGAACACATGCGTACGGTGTTGTCTTGGAGTCTGGGAATGCTGTTGCTGGGAGGACTGGCCGGCGCCGCAACGGGAGCGGAGGAGATGATCGCCAAGGAAGGGGGACTGGGATTCCGCTTCGACGACAACCAGACGGCGGCCAAATGGCGCGACATGGCAACCGTGTTTGAAAAGCACGGCTTTCCGCTGATGATGTCGCTCAATTACGGGACTTTGTTGAGCGCGCCGCCGGAACTGGTGGCGGAGATCCGCCGCTGCGCCGCGGCGGGACATGAGGTGATGGATCATACCCCCTGTCATGCGCTTTACCGGTATCGGCCTGTTCATCCGGAAACGCTGGAAACGTTGCGGAATCATCCCGCGGTGGATCACGTTGCCGGAGGGACGGTGTTTTTCCGGTATGTCGTCCGCCCGGAACACCCGACGGAGGAATACACCGGAACGGTGGATGGAAACGTATTGAAGGTGTCGCCGGAGACGGCGAAGCTGCTGCAGAAGGAGTGGGTGATTTATTCGCCGGAACGAAAAACCGCGTTCATGACGGCGAAAAGCGGAGAGAATTTCGAACTGCGCAGCTTTTGGGACGAACGGAACGTCGATCTGGGGAAATGCGGGGAGTTCCGCTTTCAGATTCTCCGCCGGTTCTGGGATTTCGGCATTCACCCCGATGCATTGCAGGTGCTGGCGGAAGGCACGCGCGCCGCGGCGGAGCAGCTGAATTTGCCGCGGCCGGTCACCTGGATTCAGCCCGGCGGTCGCGAGCCGATCATTTTTGCGGAAGACGTTCGTGAGGTGTACGGACGGGAATTCGGCTACTCCTCCGCGGCGACTTACCAGAATGCCGCGTACAAAGTTTATAATGAACCCGATCCGGAACGCTGCCGCTACGCCATGCAGTGGGGGAATTTCTCGTTGGAGAAGAACACTCCGGCGGAATTGAAAAAACGCATCGCCGATCAGGTGGCCAAACACTATGTTCTGTTCGGCTCCAGTCATATGATCGTCAGCCAGGTGCCGGGCGGCTGGGAGGAGTATTTGCAGCGGCATGACGAATTGCTGGAATGGTGCCGGAAAACCGGCATCCCGGTACGCACTCAGCGGGAGTGGGCGCGACGACTTTACGATCCCGCGACGAAACTCGACCGGGCGGCCGAAGTGATGCCCGCTTTGACGCTGGATCGGGACGGAGACGGCTGTCCGGACGGATATGATCTCGGTGAGGACGTCATCGTGCGCGACGGCGTGCTGGAGCGTCGGAGCCCGGGACGGATGTTTACGGTGACGCGCCTTTCCGGCATGGAAAAGGGGACAAATCGCTTTTCCTTCGACGGTACCGGTCCCGCAGGAGGCCGCTGGGTGGCGCAGTTCGTCTACTATGGGCGGGCGGGGGAACTCGGAAACGAGGATTTTTTCATGCAGATCAAGGACGGGAAGCCGACCACTTTTGCCGCATCGCCGACCGTGCCGGACGGGACGGCGGCCATGACCGTGGTGGTCCGCGGCGAAGCCCCCGCGGGAACGTTTACTTTGAAGCATCCTTCGCTTCGTCCCTGAAGAACAGGTTGCTCGGCGCTGGCGGTGCCACTCCGGCATGAGAACCGGACCGATCTGGTATGACCGTTTTGTTATAGAAATTGAGAAAAATTAATCTTTTTTTTAATAAAAAGGCGCAAAGTCATTTGTCATCCTTTCCGGCAACGGATATGGTAGGGCGCGGTGCAGAAGCGCAACCGATCGGGAAGAATGATTGAAAGGCGTGGACCATGATGCCGGCTTTCCGGACGGAAACCGGTATGACCGCTGGATTTTCAAACTGAAAACAGAGGAGACGGAGCCATGATCGAGAACAACCAGGTCTTCAAGTGTCTGACATGCGGTGCCACGGTGGAGGTCGTCGGCGCCGCGGGCGGAACCCTGGTCTGCTGCGGCAAACCGATGCGCCTGATGCGGGAAAACGAAACCGACGGTTCTGCGGAAAAACACGTTCCGGTACTGGAAGACAACGGCTCCGGCGTCAAAATTAAAGTCGGATCGCTGCCCCACCCGATGGAACCGGATCATTACATCGAATGGATCGAAGTCATCAACGGGCCGTATGTCAACCGACGTTACCTGGAACCGGGCGCGGCGCCGGAGGCGGAGTTTTACGTGCCGCGCCAGGCCGGTCTAGTGGTGCGCGCATTCTGCAATAAACACGGTCTCTGGAAGAGCTGAGGCCGCGACGGCCGGACATTCGCGCCGCTGTTTTCCGGCGGCGGCACGATTCCCTGCCGGAAAATTCCGCGAAAAAGCCTGCGCTCATTCTGGAAAAATACGGTTCCGGCATTATACTACATTATCCGCATCTGCGGGAAAGTGGAAAACGTTTTTTCCCGGGCGAGGAGGCCGGGCAACAAATGAATGAATATTTCAAGGCGGTCAAGATTTCCGACTCCGTGTACTGGGTCGGCGCCATCGACTGGAATGTGCGGAGTTTTCACGGTTACCGGACGGAACGCGGCACCACGTACAACGCGTTTCTGGTGCTGGACGAAAAGGTTACGCTGATCGATACGGTCAAGGCGCCGTTTGTCGGCGAACTGCTGGCACGGATCCGCTCGGTCATCGATCCGAAGCGGATTGATTACATTGTCTCCAACCACGCGGAAATGGACCACTCCGGCGCATTGCCCGAGGTGATCGCCGCGGTCGAACCGGAAAAGGTGTTCGCCTCCGCGCTCGGCCAGAAGAATCTGAAGGCGCATTTCGGCGAAGACCTCGATATTACCGTGGTGAAGACCGGCGAAACCCTGTCGCTGGGCAGTCGCCAGCTGCATTTCATTGAAACGCGGATGCTGCACTGGCCGGACAGCATGGTCAGCTATCTGGACGGGGAAAAGATTCTGTTTTCGCAGGATGCGTTCGGCATGCACCTGGCGGGCAGCGCGCTGTACGCGGACGAATATCCCGACTATGTGCTGGAGCATGAGGCGAAAAAATATTTTGCGAACATCCTGCTGCATTTGTCGCCGAAGATTCTCGATCTGCTGAACGCGCTGCCCTCCTTCCAGCTGGACATCGCCATGATCGCACCGGACCACGGTCCGCTGTGGCGCAAAGACGTCGGCCGGATCATTCAACTGTACCGGGAATGCGCGGAGCAGTCGTGGAAAGACCGGGCGCTGGTCGTGTATTCCACCATGTGGAAGTCGACGGAAAAACTGGCCCGCGCCATTGCCGACGGCATTACCGGGACCGGAATCCGGACCGACGTCATGTCGCTGGAAGTTTTTGAACGCAGCGCGGTGATCACCGCCGTGCTGGATGCGGGGATCGTGGCGGTCGGGACGCCGACGATGAACAATCAGATGTATCCCGCGGTGGCGGATATTCTGACTTATTCGCGCGGACTGCGTCCGAAAAACCATATCGGCGCCGCCTTCGGGTCTTTCGGCTGGAGCGGGGAGGGGGCGAAACTGGTGCAGGCGGAACTGGCGGCGCAGGGGTTTGAATTGCCGTTCGAGCCGTTCAGCGTCAAATACGTGCCGACGGAAAAAGATCTGGCCGCCGCTTATGAACTGGGCGCCGGCCTGGGCCGGAAGCTGCTGGAAAAACTGGGACGGTAGATACAGGCATTCCGCCGGTCGGGCGTTCCGCCATACGCGGGAATGGTGCGGCGGCGGTTAAAACAAGAAACGAGAGGTTGACCATGAAGAAGTACGTGTGCAATGTCTGCGGGTATGTGTATGATCCGGCGAAAGGCGATCCCGATTCCGGGGTGCAGCCGGGCACCGCGTTTGAAGATCTGCCGGCGGACTGGGTCTGTCCGGAATGCGGCGTGGGCAAGGACGATTTTTCTCCGGAAGATTGATTTTCCGCCGCGTGAACCGGTTTCCCGGAACTTCGGGGAACCGGTTTTTGTATATTGCATGAACTGACGAAGGAAGAGCGCGGAAGATGCGAGGGAGCATATTTTTGACTGGCCTGCTGCTGGTGGGAGGCATGTTGTTTGCGGGAACCGGCTGCAGTCTGTATGACGGATTCGCCTGGGTGGAGGCGGATCGGAATCTGGAAAATTCCCGGGCCCTGCGGCTCGGCATGACCAAGGACGAAGTGATCGCGATCATGGGAATGCCGCAGCAGGACGAGGTGTATACGAAACCGGACGTGTGGTTTTACTACGTCAAGCCGGTCTGGGTGGATGGACTGGTGACGGAGGACGAATGCATGCCGCTGGTGTTTCAGGACGGCAAGCTGATCGGATGGGGCAACGAATATTATGCCCGGCGCCGTCTGACGACTTTTGAGGGTGACCAGCAGTAAGGAACGAGTATGCGTTTGTTCCGGAACCGGGGGCTGGTTTTCAAGCAGAGCGTGCTGATGTTATGCGGGATGGTGCTGCTGCTTGGGGGAATTTTCGGAATTCTTTCCATTCGCACCGGTCAGCTGATGTCCGGATGGATCGGCCGGGCTGCCGCGGATGCGGTCCGCAATGCGGCGCATCAGCTGGGACGGACGTTTCTGGTGGCGGAGCAGGCGGTGGAAAACCTGGCCGGAACTCTGGAGATCATCACGCTTTCCGACGAAGAGGAGCGTCTGCTGCTGGAGCGGATCCTGCGCGATCTGCGACAGAATTGCCCGGCCTGTTACGGGGCATCCATTACGCATGCGCCGGAGGAGGGAGGACGGGAACCTTTTCCGCGCAATATGAAATACGCCTGTTTCGCAGATGGCAAACTGCAATATTCCGTCCTGGGTGGCAGCGCGTATCCTTACTGGGAAATGGACTGGTTTCGCAAGGCGCGCGAATCGGAGAAGCCGGTCTGGAGTGAACCGTATTTTGATCAAGGGGGCGGGAACGTTTACATGACGACCTGTTCCCGGCCGTTTTTCCGGGTGCGCGACGGTCGGCGTGAATTTGCGGGAGTGGTGACGCTGGATCTGGCGCTGCGTGATTTGCCGGAAGTGGTGGACCGGGCGCGGATTTCCGATCGGGGATATGCGTTTCTGGTATCGGGAGCCGGTCGATTTATTTCGCATCCGAAAGCGGATATGTTGTTTCACGGTTCTCTTTTTACTGTTGCGGACCGGATCGGTTCGGCGGAGTTGCGGCGTATCGCCCGGGAAATGATTGCCGGGCGGGAAGGCCATGGCAGTTATGTCCACGATCCGGTTTATGATGACGAGGTGCAGATTTATTATGCGCCGATTCATTCGACGGGATGGAGCATCGGGATGGTGTTTTCCCGGGAGCAGCTGTTTGCCGCCCGGCGCAGAATGGAATATGTGCTGGCGGGAGCGGCGGGGACGGGAATTATCCTGCTGCTGTTGCTGGTGGTGGCGGTGTCGGACCGGATGATCCGGCCGCTGCTGGCGTTGAACCGGGCGGCCGGAGAGATCGGGCAGGGGAATTTCCGGGGAACGCTGCCGGAATGCCGTTCCGGCGACGAGGTCGGGGCGTTGACTGCCTCTTTCGGGCGGATGCAGCACCAGTTGATTCTCTATACCGAGGAACTGCAGCGGACGGCGGCGGCCCGGCAACGGCTGGAAAGCGAATTGGCGATCGCCCGTGAGATACAGCACGGGATGCTTCCGGTGCTGTCCCGGGATTTTACTGCCGGAGGGGCCTTTCAAGTGGCGGCGGAACTGTTGCCGGCGCGGGAGGTCGGCGGCGATTTGTATGATTGCTTTCTGTTGGACGATCGGCACTTATGCGTTATGGTCGGGGATGTTTCCGGGAAAGGGATACCGGCGGCACTGTTTATGTCGGTAGCCCAGACCCTGCAGCGGGACGAGGCGACCAGAAGCCGGACCCCGGGCGAATGCCTGACCCGGCTCAATGCCCGGTTGATGGCCCGGAATGAATCCATGATGTTCGTCACCTGTTTTCTGGCGGTCATTGATCTGGAGACCGGAGACGTGACCTATGCCAATGCCGGGCACAATCCACCGTATCGGCTGCCGGTCGGGGGCGGGGGACCGGAGCCGTTGACGGATCTGCACGGTCCGCCGCTGGCATTGATGGAGGGACAGTATGAGTTTTCCCGGATGCGGCTGGTTCCGGGAGACGGGTTGTTTCTCTACACGGACGGAGTGACCGAGGCGATGAATGCGGCGCGGGAAGAATATGGTGTGGCACGTCTGGAAACGGTGCTGTCCCGGGCCGCGGCGGCGGAGGATCCGCAGGAAACGGTGGATCGAGTGCTGGCCGACGTGGGGGATTTCGTTGCCGGAGCGGAGCAGTCGGACGATCTGACCATTCTCTGTTTCCGGCTGGCCGGAGTGTCGGACTGAAAGGGATGAAGCCTCCATGGGAAGAGGGGGGCTGATGGCGGTATCCGCGTTTTCCGGAATGGCGGAATCTTATCGACAGCTTCCCTGTTTGGCCGGAGAAACATAAAAAAGACTCCAAAATACCTCTTCCGGCTTGACATTAATTGAAAAGTTTGCTATCATTAAAGCAAGAGAAAAAGCAAACGATTGCTTTTATTACATTTTTATGATTTTTTTTATAGAAGTGCATGACCTTTCTGCGTGTTACGTTCGCAGAGAAGGAGGAGAAGATGACCACTTTGCGCGACATAGCCGAGGAACTGGGGTTGGCGGTATCCGTGGTATCCCGTGCCCTGAGTCCGGATCCGGCGAAATCCGCGGCGGTTGCCGTCGCGACCCGGCGTCGGATTCAGGAGACTGCGGTGCGGATGCAGTATCGCAAAAATACCGCGGCCGCGGCTTTGCGGAAAGGGCGGAATATCGGGATCGGAGTCTGGCTGCCGGAAGCCCGCGACCGCCTGGTTGGATTGATTGCCAAAGGGGTAGGCGAGGGGGCGATGCGGGAAAATCTGCCGCTGTTTCTCTCGATCGGATACACGGAGGACGTGTTTTCCGAATTCATTCGGATGAGCAGTCATTATGCGCATTCCGGCTTGATCAGTTACGCGGCTCCGTTCATCCGCTTTCCGGAACTGGGGGGGGAGCTGAGACGCTATTGCGAAAGAGGCGGCAAAATGGTGATGCTGTCCTGCTATTTCGAGGATTTCCAGATTCCGGGTGCGGTGAACGTGGGGATTGACGATGAATACGGTGGTTTTCTGGCCGGAGCGCATTTCCGTGAACTGGCGGCGCCGGAACTGTTTTTTTTCGGAGTGGAGTCCAAGCGTTACCGCGGTGTTTGCCGCGGCTTCGGTACGCCAGTTCCCCGGCTGGAGTCCCCGGAACAGGTGGCGGCGGTACTGGACCGGAACGATTCCGGCGGAAAACCGTTCGCATTTGCCGCTGCTTCGGATTCCCTGGCGGCGGAGATTCAGCGTCTGGCGCTGCAGCGCGGACTGACCCCGGGACGGGAAGTCCTGATGATCGGGTACAACGACAGCGAAATCGCCACATCGCAACCGTGGCCATTGACCACCATTCGGCAGGATATGTATCAAGTGGGGCTTCAGGCGGTTGGCGCCTTGTCGAGCATGGTAGCCGGTGAAGAGGTGAAAGATGTGTTGATAAAACCAGAATTGATCAGAAGAACGACGGCATAATGGCAAAAAGGAGACAGAAAGCATGCAGATGAGCAAATGGGTGGTTGGCACGCTGCTGGCCGCGTCCGTGATGGCGGTTCAGGCCGCTGATGTGCTGATTTTCAGTCCGCGGACCGAATTCAGTGCGGCGCTGGAAAAGGCATTTCAGAAATTTTCGCTCAAAACCGAGGTGGCGGAAACGGCGGATTTTTCCGGTTACCGGATGGTGGTGCTGCCTCCCGGGGTGCGCTGCGCCGATGAAACGGCGGCGTCATTGCGGCGCTTCTCCGGAGCGCTGCTGGTGATGGATACCGAAAATCTCGGGGCGACCGCTCCCGGTACGATGCAAAAGACACTGCTGGAGGATTGGGATACGCGTGTCAAGAAGCCGGCTTATCGCTTCGGCGGCGACAAGCGTGGGACGCTCTGGATGTATCAGGCGGAACACGGCATCCGGTTTGCGGAAATCAGCAACCAGTATTTCCGTGACGGATCCATCTATCTGGAAATCAATCGCCTGGATGGAAAGATCAAGGCGGACGACCAGTATCTGCTGTTCAACGCCATGGGAGGCGCCGATTCGGATCTGCTGTCGGTCAATATTACCGACCGGGACGGAAATCAGTTCGTCAGCTATGCGCCGCTGGACCGGACACCCCGGGAAGTGGCGTTGCGGTTTGCGGATTTTCTGCCCTTCGATTCCGGGGTGAGCCGGAATTACGACTTCGGCGGCGTGGCCGACGACACCACCGATATGCTCAAAGGGGAGAAAGTGATCGCTTCTGGAGAAATCGGCCGGAAACTGGATCCTTCGCGGATCAGTACCATTACCATCGGTCTTTCCCGGCGGCATCTCTGGTGGGATAAAGGGGGATTGCTGCGGCTGGGACCGGTGTACGCGGGCGCTCCCGAACACCGGGATGACCGGCGAAGTGGATACGCGCGGCGATTCGATGTGCCGTATCAGATCGTCGGGATTACCATTCCGGACGCGGCGTTCGATCCGTTGGACGGCGCCGTGGCGGTGAATGCGGTGCAGCTTGCCGAAACGCCGGAGGCCCGGGCCTTGTTCGGCAGGAAGGGGATGAAGCCGTTTACGTCCGGCTTCGATGCGATTCCGGACCGGCCGCTGGTGCACGGACGGGAGAAGAACGACAAGTTTTTCGTCAATACGGTCCGTGCGCGTTCCGATCGGCGGATCCCGCTGCTGGCGGACGAACGGGGACAGGCGGCGGCAATGCTGGTGCTGCCGGCGGATGAGATGAATCCGGACCGGCCGCTGGCACTTTTCGGACTGCCGGAGACGGCCTATCGGGAGACGCCGGCGCTGTTCGATCTCGCGGCGGCGGCGGCGGATTATCTGGTGAACCGGCCGCAGATTGTAAACGTGGTGCCCAATGTCCGCAACGAACACTTGTCGGTCAAGATTTTCGTCAACAACCCGTCCGCTCAGCCGGTTGCCGGTACTGTCACCATGCAGCTGGCGGACTTGAAGCCGGTTTCCGCGCCGTGCAGTCTGAAGGCGGGGGAAACGGCAACGGTCGTGCTGGAAATGCCGGAGATCCCGGGATCGTTTCCTTTTACCGACTTTTCCTGGAGCGTCCGGCTGTCCTCGCCGCAGGGCGCGGATGTCTGGAGCGAGCGGGTGGATGTCAGGAAAACCTGCGATTATCTGATTGAACATCTGCGGCAATTGGCCGGGACGCATGCGGACGGGCGTTTTTCGCACCACTATTTTTCGGATATTTACGGCGCGCGTGCCTTTGCGGTGATCGGGCTTCGGCAGAACCGGCCGGAACTGGTGCAGGAGGCGCGGCGGCTGGTGGACGGCATTGTCTCCCGACAGACACCCGAGGGCGGACTGCCGATGGGATACGGCGAA
>CASDQW010000059.1 GCA_949282965.1 uncultured Lentisphaeria bacterium | reverse complement strand
CTGTGTGCTCTACCGCAGCTGGGTGGCGCGGAGAAACGTGCGAATCCTGGATAAGGTGTGCAGGAAACCGCAAAAATCATGGTTATCCGGTGAACGCAAGGGAGAGATGAGGCTGTTCCTCGCCCAGGATCTTCCTGGCCGGATAGCCACCGTCAGTCCACTGCTTTATCAGGAAGACGGGACCGGCAGAACTTCTTCTGTGGTGAACGGGATTTCATTGTCATTCCGAATGGTGAAAGATACTCCGGCGGAAAAAATTCTGGATATCGAAGTCAATGACAACGGCGTCGTGCATCGGGTCAAGGATTTTCATTATCGCATGGAACCCATGGTAACCGCATTGCGGGGGGCGCGCTGGGCGGCGATCATCAGCAGTAACTTCGGAGATCCGGAATGAAAAGACATCGCATGATTACCGGTTGGGGCATCGGATTGATTCTGGCAATGGCGGTCAGCACCGTGGCGGAGACGGCAGCCCGGCCGGCGGAAATGCCATGGAGCCGGGCTTTATTGCAGGACGCCTTCGAAAAAACCGAAGCCCTCAATTATTGTACGGAATTTGAAGGAGTAGCGCGGGATAAGGAAGGTGTTCATCGGAAGATACGCTATTATCGCCATACCGGAGAAGACGGTGTTGTCTATCGCCGGGCGGAAATTCTTCGAAACGGGACTGTGGAAGAGGTGTATATCGCCAATGCCTCCGGACAATATGGCATCATCGATGAATATCGGAGCCGGCTTGGTGAGACGTTCCTTCTTTTCGATCTGGACTTCCTGCATCTTCCGATTGACTCGATGGAGCTGTCGAACAGTGTTTACGAGGTAGCGGATGGAATTTATAACGGCATTCCCTGTTATGAGTTGCGGATGAAGGTCGGCCCATCCGATCTGCTGCTTGCCGACATTTCCGGAAAACCGTTCCTGGAAGTTCAGGATGTTCATGGTAAGTTCCGGCGGGTTCGGCCTTTTGTCCGGGTGTTCTGGATTGGCAAAGAGGATCATATCATTTACGCCCGGAAACATTATAACGCATTGGGAAAGTTGCTGATCGCCCAGGAGTTGGGAACCGTTCTTCCGGAAGACAGCGGCAATATGGATCTGTACGAAACGCCTTCCGGTATCCAGGAGTCCTTTTATTTTCGTCCGGATTTTCGCATGTGGGCGGCGGCACGGCGTGAATTGGCTGCACGGCCGATCCAGGACCCGCTGGAGTCGCTGCTGGAAAAAACCGGGCGATGGGGACGACGCTGGATCTCCTGGGACACCCTGCTCCGCTATGGGCCCGCCTTTTTCGGTTCCGTCGCGTTGGTGCTGTTGCTGGGGCTGGGCGGCCGGCTGCTCTGGTTGCGGTTGAAACCGGATAAATAAAACAAGAGAAGCAGGCCATCCGAATGTCGCTTCCCTCTTTCGACAGGGATTCAGGATCTGCCTTCCAGAAAAAATGCTGGAATACAACAGATCCCAACATGAATGATGCTCTTTTACGATACTGACAGCGGATGTTTTATTATCTCGAACATGCAAGACTTCAGTTGTGGTTTTTCAGCCCCAACCTCTGTGCTGCGTTTCTGGTAATCACCCTGCTGTTGACGGTGGGGGGATTCCGACGGATGCGCATGGCCCATACGCCGGGAATCCGAATGGCGGCATGGAGCGTTGCCGCCATGGCCGGATTGCAAATCATCATGCTGGCCATGACCTATTCCCGCGGCGGTTATCTGGCTGCCCTGACCGCCACCACACTGGCCGCGCTGGCGGAAAAAAACTGGCGCGGCTGGGTGGTACCGTTGTTGATTCTGGCAGTCATTCTACTGACTGTCGACGGCGGAAGCCGCATCCGTTCAGCAACACAGTGGGAAGAAGGCTCCATCCGAAACCGTCTGCTGCTGTGGCACGGCGGCACGGCCATCGCAGCCCGCCACTGGGCGACCGGTATCGGAGCACCGCCGGCGGCAGGGAATCTTTATACGGCTTATTATCAGCCGCTATGGCTTGAGGAACGTTATCATTCGATGGTCAGCGATTATATGACACTGGCGACGGCGTATGGCCTGATCTGGTTGACCGCCGGACTGTTGGCAGTATTCACCGGGCTTGGGATCGGGTGGTGCTGCTGGCGCGGCAATCGGGATCCCCTGTTGCTTTATGCCCTGGCGGCGATTGTCGGGTATCTGGTGTGCGGGCTTTTTTCCACCGGCTATGCTTCCGGCTGGATCATGGCGGCATGGGCTGCGGCATGGGGCGTGGTGGCATTATTTGTCTTGCGCGACATGCGGCGATATGGATTCCGACCGCGTCCGGCAATTGCCGGATGGGCATTCGGAGCGGCGGCGGGAATTGCGCTGCTCCTGGGAGGATATGGCGGCATGGTCTATCATAATCGACCATTCCACTGGCAGCAGCGGGAAATCGGGAACAGCCTTCCCCTCCTGGAACTGTCTCCCCGGCAGGAAACACGGGGCACGGTGATTCTGGCGGTATCCCATCTGGAAACGGCCATCCGGCCCGTGTTGCGCCCCCTGGTGGAGAAAGGCTGGCATGTGATCGGCCTGGAAACTGCCCCCGGTACAAATGCCGTTGAACCTTTCCGGGAAGCGGCCCAACAGATACGCGCCACCCTTCCTGACGACAAGCCGGTCTGGCTGGGAGCTCCCGATGCGGAGTTGTCCCTGGTGGTGCTGGCAGCTGGAGCCACCGGTTCCCTCCAGCCTGACTGGGACGGAATTGCGACATTCAATCTGCCGTCGGATTGGCCGTTTGCAGAACTTTCTCCCGTCAAGCGGCTCGACGTCTGGAACAAACCGCTGATTCTGGCATCCGACCAATGGCACATCGATGCAACACGAAAATTGGCGGAAGGGGGAACGAAGCGAATTCTTCCGGAGCCGGCGGACAACAGGACACCCCCCGGTGTCATTTTTGCGGAGGTATTGAACCGATGTTTTTGAAGAAAAAATGGGTCTGGCCGGCTCTGGGGTTGGGTATCGTGCTTCTTGCTGGAGTGTGGTGGTACTGGGAAGAAACCCGGATTGAGGGATGGACGCTGGAAATGCCGGTGCCATCCCCCAGGCAGGAACCGCCGAAATACAAAATCATGCGTGGACGTTTTTCGCTCCGGGTGAATCTGCCGTGGAATTTTCGTACGACCGTCACCTATCTGATGCCGGTAGACGAACAGGGAAAACCGTTGCCAAGTGCCTCGGACATGGTTTTTTACGCGCCGTTTAGCGGAGAAGCCTGGCGGAAACCCCCGAGCCGTCCGATTCATTTCTATTTTGCGGAAGAACTGGGAATGACGATTTTTTCCTTTTCCATCGAGCTGGGCAAAACTTACACCCAGGAACCACTCGATTACAGCAATCCCGACAGCGGCTGGATGGAAGTAGTCATGCAATGCCGGGAACTGATTGTGCGCCGACACGGTCTGGAATTGCGCCCGCTGCTGGCCTGGGGACAGTCTGCGGGGGAAGCCATGGCGGGACACCTGGCATTGCGTTATCCCGATGCAGTTGATGCAATAACCGGCTGCGGCGGAGGCATCAGAGTGAAACCGACTCAAATCAATCACACCGCCTGGCTGGTACTGAATACCTGGGGATGCCCCGCAGTTCCGGTCAACCGGATCTTTGAAAAACG
>CASDQW010000058.1 GCA_949282965.1 uncultured Lentisphaeria bacterium | reverse complement strand
AGATCGGCGCGGCAGGCCACGTGCTTTTGTGCAATGGCGGCGACTTTACAATGCCGCAGGAATCCGCTTCCGCCACGCTCGCGCATCTGCGTTCTACCGGCCTTTTTGCCAAGTTGGAACTCTCCGGCCCGGAACAATATTTCGACAGCCTCGACTGGAAAAACGCCATTCTGTATGACGGAGAGTTCAACAGCGCTCTTCAGGGGACGTTCTCCTCAAATATCCGGCTCAAGCAGCAAATCCGGGAGTGCGCGTTCTTCTTTAACGCTCTTGAACGGCTGGCAGTATTAACCGGACGCCCGTGGGAAAAACGGGAGATGTTGCTGAAACAGCTCCTGAAGCAGCAATTCCATGACACGATCTGCGGCACGCTCGCCGACGCTCCCTTGAATGACACGCTGCGCGAGCTCGCCGCCTGTCTCAGGCAGCTTGAAGAAGCGCGGCTGGAACTCGGCAGTTCCGCCGTACCGGAAAAAAACCTGTTCAATCCAACCCAGTTCGACCGCACCGAAATCATCCGCGACGGCGACAGGCCTCTCCTGCTGTCCGTCGGACCGCACGCCAGCTCGCCGCAACGGACGGCGCGGGTATTATCACCGGACGGCGACACATCGCTGCCGCAGACATTCACCAACGGCTTCTATTCCGCCCGGCTTGACGCGGAAGGCTTTATCGCTTCGCTGAAAGTCGACGGCGGAGAACTGGTCAATCCCCATGCCGCGGTAAAGTTCGGCGCCCTCACCATGCAGATGGACTACGGCGACCTCTGGCTCCACTTCGACGCACCGTTGAGCGGGGGTTCCCCGGCGGCCGCCCTGACGCAGAACCGGGAGGACCCGCTCGATTTCCCGGATGACTCCGGACTGGTGAACCGCGGCACGTTCCGGCCTGAGATCCGGGAGGCCGCGCTGGTTTTCCGTTCACCGGAGCTGTGGATCGTCCGGCAGACCGGCAGGCTTTGCTTCTGGCAGCTGAATATCGACTTCACGGTGGAAACCCACTTCCGAAGCGATTCCCCGCGCATCGCCTACCGGGTGGAATTTACTCCGAAAGGGAAACATTACCGTATCCGGGCGGCATTCCCTTCCACGGTCGGCGCCGACGGCGCGGTTTATTATGAAATCCCGTTCGGAATCCAGAAGCGCGGCCGGGCGGTCCATGCGGCACAGAACTGGATGGATTTTTCAGACGCGGATAAGGGAATCGCATTGCTGAACCGCGGGTTGCCCTCAAACAGCGTCGACTCGGCGGGAAACCTGCTGCTGACGCTGTTCCGTTCAGCCGCCATGGAATATAAAGCTCCCAGTGAAGGATCGTTCGGAACAGGTGTGCGGCACAATTTCGAGTATGCGGTCGTACCGCATGGGAAACGCAATTTCGCAGCTCTGGTCAAAGAAGGAATCCTGTTCAATGCACCCCTTCTGGAAACCGGCTGCCGTTTGCCGAGGGCTTTTGTTCCCGAAGCGGAAAACATCATGATCAGTGCGATCAGAAACAGCGAAGACGGCGTGCTGTTGCGGCTGTACGAATGTGCCGGACTCCCGACCACCTCTTCCATCCACATTCCCGAATGTTTCCGGTCCTGTCTGGATGTGGATGGATTGGGCGAAAGAAGCGGCGGAAAGGGATTTCCGGTCTTCGGAACCGTCCCGGTCGAACTGAACCCATTTGAAATAAAAACCCTGCTCCTGCTTCCCAACAGAAAAAATTAATTCACGGAGGAAATAAAATGAGCCTTGATGAATTTCATTCGGTTTCCATGGAAAAGCAGTCCCTGACACAAAAATTTACATTGATTGAGCTGCTCGTGAACATCACTTGTAAAATATATAATCCATCCCCGTATGCCGCTCTGCGTAAAAGAGAGGGGTTCGGGGGAGAGAAAGCGGCGATAAGCGCCGCATCTCTCCCCGTACCAAACATCCCCAACTTTTCACATACTCCCGGCAAGCTCTCACGCCTCCGCCAATGCTCTGCAAGCGGCAAGCCGGAGCAAAAACGTGAAGTTGCCTTTCCGCAGAAAAGCGGGAAGACAACTTCACGTTATTGCGGCTCTTCCTTCCCCGCCGGCCGACCGCGCCTCCGCCTGTCGACCGTCCCGTACCCGGCACCGGCACCTTGCCGGACGCAGGGGGCGCGGGGGACGGCGGACACGCCCCCCGCATACCGCCATGTAAGGCCGTTTACCCTGATTGAGTTGCTCGTCGTCATAGCGATCATTGCCATTTTGGCTTCCATGCTGCTGCCTGCATTGAACCGGGCACGCCAGAAGGCCCGTGAGACCGCATGCCTGAGCACGATGAAGCAACAGATGCTTTATACCCAGATGTACCTGGATCAGTTTAACGGTTCGATCATATCGGAATGGTCCTCTTCCTCGGTTCAGGCGCGTTCCTGGGTGGGATGCCTGTTGAGCGCCGGATATCTTTCCGCGGCAAACGGCAAGGAGTGGACCTGTCCCGACTTGCGCCCGCGGCGGGCACTGGATGAAATTTCCGAGGCCCCCGATTACGGATACGGACAGAACTACGGCGCTTATCGCGTAGTGGAAGGTGTGAACCAGCAGGACGGCACGATCCGCATCTGGATCGCCTCCAGTTGTTACATTATGAATTTTAAAAAGATGCGGTCGCCGAGTTCTTTCATCTTCATTGCAGACGGAAAGACCAGCAACAATCTCTGCCATGCCAAGCTGACTCCGCAATGGGGGCCGGCCACCTGGGCAGCCTCCCCGTGGCGCGCCCATAATTCCAACGCGGTCAACACGGCTTTCGGAGACGGCCGGGCGGCCGCGCTGAACCGAAACGAGCTGGAGCAAACCCTTTACAATGGAATCGTCTATGCCGTAGACTAAGAGCTTATCCCCAAATAAGCTCTAAGCAGTAAGGAAATGAAGATGAAATATTGGTTCACAGTTCTTGTATCCGGAATCGGATCGCTGCTTGCCGCCGCCAATTTGCTGATTGCCCCGGAGGGGTCATTGCGCTGCGACCGGGCGGGCGACGGCATAACAGTAGAAATCCGAAACGGCTTGGTGAATCTGACGCTTGAAGGAGCGGAACGCCAGCTCGGCTTTTCCCTGCCGATCGAACCTGACGCCAAATTGGTCCGGCTCAGCGGCAGGATGCAGGTCGAAGGCGTCAGGCGCGGAAAAGCAAACTGGCAGGACGGCAGGATGGCCATGCGTTTTTACGACAGACAGGGAAAGGCGGTCGGAGAATGGCCGCGCGTCTTTTCCGCTTCCGGAACATCCGGCTGGCTGGATTGCGACCGGCTTTATCAGGTCCCGGAAGGCGCGGCTACATTGAGATTTACCCCGGCCAATTTCGGGACAGCCGGCAAGGTGAAAATCCGCAACCTGCGGCTGGAAGCCCTCCGCTTCCCGGAAGAGGCAAATATGGATGCCCCGCCGCCGGATGGTTCCGATCAGGAAGCACTGTTCACCCTGGATGACGCGCAGAAACTGACCACGCCGACGCGGGAACGGATCTGCCTGAACGGATTATGGAGTTTCCGGCCGGTTTTTCACGGCGAAAGCCCCGCCCGCTTCCCTGCGGACGGAAGCGGCTGGGGATACTTCAAAGTCCCCGGCTCCTGGCCGTCATATCCAAACGGAATGAAATTTTATCTCTCTTCGCTTGCATTGCACAAGCTGGATGCGGCCAATCTCAACAGCGCCTGGTACCGACGCACCATCACGGTGCCCGCCTCCTGGAAAGGACGCCGGATTCTGCTGAATGCCGATCTGATTCAAAGCTGCGCAAAAGTATTCGTGGATGGAACGGAGGCCGGCGAACTCTATTATCCGGGCGGAGAACTGGACCTGTCCGGACGGCTGATCCCCGGTCAAAAGCACACGGTCTCCCTTCTGGTCAGCGCCCGGCCGGAGGTACTGACGACCTTCATGGCCCAGAACCGCCTGATCACGGAGAAAGGGCAGTTGCAGAACCGGGGAATCACCGGCGATCTCTATCTGGAATCGCGTCCGATGATGGCCGCCGTTGCAGATGTGCATGTAATCACCTCCGTAAAACATCGGGAGATCACTTTTGATACCGGCTTCGCCGATCTTCCCGCCGGCCGATACCGGCTGGAAGCGGAAATCACTGCGGGAAACAAAGTTGTAAAATGCTTCACTTCAGAACCGTTCCGGACGGAAGGAGGAAAAAACTTCCGCCACCGTTTCTCCGGGAAATGGAATGACCCGCTGTTGTGGGACACGGATACTCCCGAAAATCTGTATACGGCAAAGCTCCGTCTTCTTACCGGTCACGACGAATTGCTTGACGCGTTTCTTCCCCAGGAATTCGGTTTCCGGGAATTTTCCGTCAACGGCCGCGATTTCTACCTGAACGGCAGGAAGATCCATTTGCGCATGCTGGTTACCAGAGCCCCGCAGGAGCCTGATTTCGCTTCGCCCGGCCGGATCGGCCATTTGGTGAAATCCGCCCGGCAATTCGGCGTGAACTGCCTGATCGGCTGGAATTACAGCTTCGCTCCCGGCATATTCTCTTATCCGGACGGTTTTCATAAGCTGACCTCAAAACAGGGAATGCTGACCACATTGACACTTCCCCACGTAAAGGATTTTAAAACGAATCTGTCCGATCCGGCGCAGGCCGAAAGTTATCGGCGTCAGGCGGAACATCTGATCCGGCGTTACTGGAATGTACCGGGCGTGGTTATGTTTGTGATGAACCACAATGCGATGGGGTACTCCGGAGATCAGAACCCGGAACGGCTCGGAACGGCCTACCGCCCGGAAGACGCCGTCGTTCCGGGAACGTTTCCGGGACGAGCCCAGGCCATGCTTGCCGAAAAACTCGTCAAAAGCCTGGATTCCTCCCGCCCGGTCTACCATCATCAAAGCGGCAACCTCGGTGATGTCTATACATTGAACTGTTATCTGAACTGGGCCCCGCGCCAGGAACGGAGCGACTGGCTGGAACACTGGGAAAAATACGGCACGATGCCGGTGATGTTCGTCGAATGGGGGATTCCCCATGTGGCGAGCTGGTCCAGTTACCGGGGCCCCGCCTTCATCTGGCGCAGCCCCGGCGTGCAGTGCATCTGGGTCAACGAGTTCAATGCCGCCATCCTCGGCGAGGAAGCGTATCGCGCCGAACCGGCCAAGACCTCATATTACGAACTTCAGGAAAAGCTGGTCAAGGGGAACCGGCCGGTCCTGTTTCACACCCTGGGCGGCAACGGCCCGCTGAACCGGATTGCGGATGTGAACCGTGTCCGCAATTATTATGCGAGGCGGAACTTCCGCGATATGCGCGCCCGGGGGATATCCGGCATCCTGCCGTGGGACCAATTCACTTTCTGGGAGTGGGAGGGCCGGAGAGCGGGTATCGGCGACAACCCGGAGCGTTTCCATAACCTGAAACGCCCCGGAATCGTTCCCGACGAACTGCTCAACCGCGGAGAGCATATCAACAATCCCTTCGGCAGCTACCGGTTGTCGCAGACCGGCCTGCCGATCGCCGAGAATTTTACTGAATATCTCGGCTGGATCGCCGGAAAAATCGGAGAGTTCACCGAAAACAGCCATCAATTCCGCCCCGGTGAAACCGTCGATAAGTCGTTGATGCTGCTGAATGACAGCCGGCGGGACGCCGATATACGCTGGGAGTGGCGGGTGCCGTCCCTGCATCTCAAACAGAACGGAAGTGTGTCGGTCGCCCCGGGAGAGCGCGGCGAAGTTCCGGTTTCCTTCACAATTCCCGCCGATTTCAGCGGAAAACCGGTGCTGGAAGCCGATATCTCTTTCCCTGACGGCAGCAATCGCCAAGATCGGCTGGAGCTTACAGTTCTGCCGCCGGAATACCCCCAGATCAACTCCGTCGTCGGCTTATTCGATCCTGACGGCAGCGCCGCCGCGCTGCTGGAACGCGGGAAAATCGGATTCCGCACCGTAAAATCCGATGCGGATCTGGCGGGCGTCGAACTGCTGATCCTCGGACGCCGCGCTCTGGACCGTCTGCCCCTGCATCTCTCCGGCAGGCTGAAAGCCGGCCTGAAGCTGATGGTACTGGAACAGAGCATCGGCAGCCTGAACCGGCTTGGACTTCGCGGGACGGAACAGGGATACCGGGAAGTTTTTCCGTTGAATGACGAGTATGCAGTTGCGCGCGATTGGCGCGGCAGCGCCACTTTGCTGCCCCCTTATCTTGAAGTTCCGGCTTTCGAGGCCACCAATCCGAAATGGAATTGGAACGGCTTCGACAATACCCGGGTGTGGCGGGCGGGAAACCGCGGCTGCGTCACGCAGGTTCCGCTGGAAAAACCGGCCATAGGGAATTGGAATCCGCTGCTGCAATGCGGATTTGACCTGCAATACACGCCGCTGGCGGAATTCCGGGAGGGAAAAGGACGGATTCTTTTCTGTCAGCTTGCGGCGACCGGACGGACTGAATGCGAACCGCAGGCGGAGGATTTCTTCCTGAAAGCTCTTTCCCGTCTGGATCGGGCGGAGATTCCGCCGGAACGCACCGTTTTCTATGCGGGCGCGCCGGAGGGAGAGGCCCTGCTCGCATCGTTGAAAGTCCCATTTCACGCCTATGCCGGGAAGCTGCCGGAAAATGCCTTGCTTGTGCTCGGCCCCGGAGCGAAAGTCCCACAGCTTTCGAATGCAGTCGAAGCCGGAGCGAATGTTCTGGCGCTCGGACTTGGCGCAACGGAGTTGGAAGCGGTCCTGCCCGGTGTTTTTCAGTTGGAATCCGGCAATTTTGTTTCCGATTATGCGGCCGGGCTCAGGGATTATCCGGAATTCACCGGGGTAGGTCAGGCTGAACTTCACTGGCGCGGCAAAATGCAATTTGACGGCTTCCCGGCAACCAATCCCGGAGGACGGGCGCTTGCCGTACACCGCATCGGCCGGGGAAGCTTTGTCGCCATGCAGCTGCCTGCCTGGAAATTCGACGGAAAAGAGTTTTACAATCGTACCACGCTCCGCCGGACAACTTTCCTTGCGTCCCGCCTGCTCGCCAATCTCGGCGCCCCATCCGATACCGGTCTCTTCGATCTGCTGGATGGAGTGAAGGGAAACCTATCGCTGCCGCTCCCCAACGACCAATGGCTCGGCATCCCCGATCCCGGAAAGACCGGTCATAACAGCGGCTGGTTCCGCTCGGATTTCACCCCGGATAAAAGCTGGCGGAAGGTTTCGGTGCCCGGAACATTTCAGTCCCAGTTCGCGAAACTGACGAACTATCACGGATATTTCTGGTACCGTCTTGAATTCAACCTGCCGGAGAATCTCCCGGCAGATGATTATGAGCTTTTCATCGGCGCGGTCGACGATGAATCATGGGTCTGGCTGAACGACAATTTTCTCGGAGAAATTACCGAGGGAAACCGGCCGGACGACTACTGGCAATTCTCCCGCGACTTCAAGTTGAAACCGGGCAGCCTGAAAGCCGGGCGCAACGTTCTGGTTGTGCTCTGCAATGATCTGCGGGATACCGGCGGAATCCTCGGGATACCGTCCCTGAAAACTCAAAACCGTTATAATTTCTATACGGATAAGCCCGAAGCTGCCGACGATCCCTATCGATACTATCGGTGGTAAGCACTCAATATACCAGACGACCGGGGACGTCCCATTTTCCTATGGAACGCTCCCCGGACGGTGTGCCTCGAACCATGCGACCAGCTCGCGATCCAGTTTCGGCATCGGATATTCCAGAAACGTCCGCTTTTTCCAGTAAACCACCAGAACCGTCAGCACAATCAGCAGCGCGCCGGCCGTCAGATTCTGCCAGGAGTAAAACTCCCACGCATATCCGGTGCCGACCCGCAGTCGGCTGAACGGCCACAGGTATTCAAAATACCACCCCTCCCCGGAACCGAAAAGGTCCAGCAGCAAATGCAGGTGCGCCAGCAGGAAGTAAACGATGAATGCCGTCACGCGCGGCTGCGAAAAGAACGCCAGCCCCCCGGCCAGCACCACCGCAAACGGCAGGTTGTGCGCCAGGACATGATGATAGTCATAATAACACTCCCAGCCGCCCAGCAGCGACAGGCCGTCAAGATCGGAAAGCGAAGCGGCAAGCATGCAGAAAAACCGTTCGCGCGGCCCGAAGGCAGGAACCAGATTGCCGGCCAGCCAGCCGCTCAGAATATGGGTCTGCACGTGCATACCGTCACTCCGTCACGCCCCAGATCTGCCGCAGCGCGGGAGCCATCAGCCACCACAGCGAATAGCACAGCGCCAGAACCGAAATGATTTTGACCAGCAGGTTCGGCCATGCGATCCGGACCTTGTTTTCGGTTCCCGCAATCCGGATCAGGTCGGCCGCCAGCAACAGTATCACGATTGCGGCGGGAACATACAAATGGAGCAATCCGGCTCCCTGCGCGGCAGGGTTGATTTCCTTGAGCTTCAACACGGTAAAGGAAAGAATCACCCAGACGCCCCAGGCGGCGAGATGGGCGATATCTCCGGCAATCGCAAAGAATTTGAAGTGCGTCATTCCTTCCCTCCCGGGTTACCGGATGTTCATTCGGAAACGCCGCGCGGCTGTTCCCTGTTGTTCTTCAATAGATGAAAAGGAGTTCGCGGTACTTCGGCAACGGCCACAATTCGTCGTCCACCACCTTTTCCAGCCGGTCCACCAGCTTGCGCAACTCCGCCTGTCTTGCCCGGATCAGCTCCGGGTCTCCCGTCGGCAACACCTCTTCCAACGCCGCTTCCGCTTTCGTCAGCTCCCCGTACAGCGAACCGGCCACTTCCAGTTCCGCATCCAATGCCGGAACCGTCGCCGCTCCGGCGGCGGCCCCGATCTGTTTCAGGTGCCTGACCACCGCCGGGTTGATCACGGTCCGCGCCATGATCAGCGCCAGTTCGCCCTCGATCCGGCTGCGCGTCTTGAAATCCTCGTAGTAAACCTCATAGCGCGACCTCAGCTCCGCCTCCGTGAACACGCCGTACTTGCGGAACATCGCCACGCTCTCCGGCTTCAGGATCGTCTTGAGCGCCTCCGGCACCGAACGCAGGATCGGCAGCCCCCGCCGCTCCGCCTCCGCCACCCAGTCGGTGCAGTAGTTGTCGCCGTTGAAGATGATCCGCCGGTGCGCCTTCAACACCCGCTTCAGCAATGCCTGCAATGCGTCGCTGAACTTCTCCTCCGGCACCTGCTCCAACTCGGAAAGAATCTCGTCGAGCGATTCCGCCACGATCGTATTCAGGATCACATTCGGCCCCGAACAGGACTGGCTCGAACCCGGCGAACGGAATTCAAACTTATTGCCGGTATACGCGAACGGGCTGGTGCGATTCCGGTCGGTCGCGTCCTGCGGCAGCGGCGGCAGCGTATCCACGCAGATCTGCATCGCGTGCCCCTTTTTCGCCGGACCGGCCGAACCGGATTCCAGTTCGTCGATCACCGCCGTCAGCTGATCGCCCAGATAGATCGAAATGATCGGCGGCGGGGCTTCATTCGCGCCCAGCCGGTAACTGTTGCCGGAATTCGCGGTCGCCATGCGCAGCAGCTCGCCGTGCCGGTCGATCGCCTGGATCACCGCCGCAATCGTGGTCAGGAACATCGCGTTGCGCAGCGGATCCTTGCCCGGATTCAGCAGATTGATCTTATTCGTGCCGAACGACCAGTTGTTGTGCTTGCCCGAGCCGTTGACTCCGTCGAACGGCTTCTCGTGCATCAGGCAGACGAAACCGTGCCGGTCGGCGGTTTCGCGCAACACATCCATCACCAGCATGTTATGGTCGCAGGCGAGATTCAGCTCCTCGAACACCGACGCGATTTCAAACTGCGCCGGAGCCGCCTCGTTGTGGCGGGTCTTGGCCGGAATCCCCAGCCGCCACAGCGTCTGGTCCACCTCGGTCATAAACGCCAGCACCCGCGGCTTGATCGCGCCGTAGTAGTGGTCGTCGAGCTGCTGGTGTTTCGGAGGCGGCGCACCGAACAGCGTGCGCCCGGTCTGGATCAGGTCGGGACGGCAGGTGTAGAGCCGCCGGTCCACCAGAAAATACTCCTGCTCGGCCCCGAGCGTGATCTCCGGCGTACCGCCGTCTTCGACGCCGAACACCTTCAGCAGCCGTTCGATCTGTTCCGACAGCGCCTTGATCGAACGCAGCAGCGGCGTCTTTTTGTCCAGCGCCTCGCCGGTATAACTGCAGAACGCGGTCGGGATGCAGAGCGTCGCGCCGAATTTATTCTTCTTGATGAAAGCCGGGCTGGTCGGATCCCACGCGGTATAGCCGCGTGCCTCGAAGGTCGAACGCAGCCCGCCCGACGGGAAACTCGACGCGTCGGATTCGCCCACCACCAGATTCTTGCCGGAAAATTTCAGAATCGCCCCTTCGCCTTCCGGCTCCAGAAACGCGTCGTGCTTTTCGGCGGTTCCGCCGGTCAGCGGCTGGAACCAGTGGGTGTAATGGGTCGCGCCCTTCGCGATCGCCCACTCCTTCATCGCGTGGGCGACGTCCCCGGCGATCGCGGCGTCCAGCGGCGCGCGTTCCCGGACGGTTTTCAACAGCTTCTCATAGACCGCGCTCGGCAGGAACTCCTTCATGGACGCCAGATTGAACACATCCTCGCCGTAGCTCTCCTCGGGCCGCTCCGCCGCCTGGAAATTCACCCGGCACGGTTCGGGGTCGGCTGCAATGTCCCTGATCGCCCAACGTCTGGATTCGCTGCTCATATTCGGCTGTTCACTCCTGTATATTCAAAAATTGCACATCTTACAAATATACAGCCGTAACCGTTGAAAATCAAGAAATACAGAAATTGTAACAAAGGAATTGTCACGCCTTTTCAAACACAATTCCCGCATAGTCGACCACCGTGCGGTAGTCGCCGCTGACCGCGCCCGAATCGGCCATCGCCGCCACGCGTCCCCGGACCGTCCTCTCCGGATCAAGCCGGTCCAGCATCGCCAGATAGATCGCGATCGGGTGCGCGCCGCAGATCGTCGCACCGGTACGCCCCAGAAACTTCACGAATCCCGTCAGGTCCCGCGCCGCGATCAGCTCCGCCGCCTCGCGGTCCAGCCGGTTCAGTTCCGCCGGATCAGCACTCTCACCGAACGGCGTATAACGGAATTTCCTGCCGTAATGGGTAAAGTCCGAACTGATCAGCCACAGCACATCGGGCGCATCCAGCTTCGCCAGCGCCGCTCCGAGGCTCTGCGCATCCTCCGCCGAAATCCCGCCCACCACCAGCGGCAGCACCACCGGCGCATCGAAAAAATATTGAATCAGCGGAAACTGCACTTCCAGCGAATGTTCGTTGATGTGGGCGTCATCGTTCACCATCACCAGCGGATTGCGTTCCGCCTCCAGCACATCGAGCAGATCCGTTGCGGTGGACAGGTCGCCGAACGGCGTCCGCCAGCTCGTGAAAGTGGCAGCAGCGATACCGCGAAAGCCGACGTAATGCGACGGCCCGAGCAGCACCACCTTCGAACAGCCGCAATGCCGCGCCGCCCGCAGCGTCTCCATCGCCACTCCCAGTGAAAACATGTAACCCGCATGCGGCAGCACACAACCGCGCACCGTCTTCCCGGCCGGGACTTCCGGCGGCAATCCCGCCTCCGTCTCCGCCATGCGGCGGCGCAGGCTCAACGCGTCTCCTTCATAGAAACGCCCGGCCGCCGCCGCGCGCCTCACCTTCTGCTGATCCCGAATCGGCATCTCCCGCTCCTCCTGCTTTGCACAATTTGCTTCCGGCGTGGGGGGGGGGGGGGGGGGGGGGCGCCGCGGGGGCGGGGGCCCCCCGCCCGCCCCCCCCCCCCCCCCCGCCGCCGGCCCGGCGGGGGCGGGGGGGAGTCA
>CASDQW010000057.1 GCA_949282965.1 uncultured Lentisphaeria bacterium | reverse complement strand
TTGATTTGTAATCATCAGGTCGCCGGTTCAAGTCCGGCAGCCGGCTCCAGCAGAATCTTGCCTTCCAGGAATCAGAAATCATGTACAACGCCGTCATTTGCCGTTACCACGAAATCGCCATCAAGGGCAATAACCGTCGCGAATTTGAAAAACAGCTGATAGGCAACATGCGCCATTTCCTGCGCGACAAAGTGAATTGCAAAGTCCGTCAGGTCCGCGGCCGCATCTGGCTCGAACACCCCGACCGGAATGCCCTCTTCTCCGAAACGGAACTCGCCGCCGTCCGTGAAATCCTCTCCCGGGTGTTCGGACTCGAATCCTTTTCCCCTGCCCGGTTGGTCTCCCCCGAAATGGACGCCATCCGGGATGCCGTCGCCCAAATGGCGCCCCCGGTCTTCGCCGCCCGGTTCGCCCGACAGCAGACGGTTTCCTTCCGCATCCGGGCCCGCCGCAGCAATAAGGAATTCCCGCTTCGCTCCAAGGAAATCGAAATCGATCTCGCCGCCGTCGTCGCACGCGGCCTCGAAAACGATGACCGCCTTACCGTCGACCTGGACAACGCCGACATCACCATCGGCTGCGAAGTACGTCATGAATTTGCGGCTGTCTTCCTGGAAACCTTCCGTGCGCCCGGCGGACTGCCGGTCGGATGCAACGGACGGGTACTCGGGCTGCTTTCCGGCGGCATCGACTCGCCGGTGGCCGCCTATCTTGCCATGAAACGCGGCTGCTTCGTGGATTTCATCACCTTTCACAGCGCCCCCTATACGCCGCCGGAGAGCGTGGACAAAGTCAGGCGCCTCGCCGAAAAACTCAATGCGTATCAACCGGCCGGCACCCTCTACGTCTGCAACCTCGCCCCGCTGCAAAAACAGATCCGGGACCTCTGCACCGAGCGCAATCGCACCGTCCTCTATCGCCGCGCCATGCTGCGCATTGCGGAAAAAACCGCGCATCGCCACCATTGCGGCGCCCTGCTCACCGGAGAGGCCGTCGGCCAGGTCGCCTCGCAGACGTTGACCAACATGAGCACCATCAACGCCGCGGTCGACATGCTCGTCCTGCGCCCGCTCTGCGGGGCGGACAAGGCGGATTCCATCCGGATCGCCGAAGCCATTGATACCTATTCGATTTCGATCATCCACGCGCCTGACAGCTGCACCGTTTTCGCGCCCTCGTCTCCGGCGACCTCGGTGCCCCGCCATATCGCCGATGCGGAGGAAGCGAAAATTCCCGATTATGAAGCGCTGCTCGACGCCATCGCCGACCAGGCGGAAGTGTTTCCAGCTGGAGTCGCGCGATGAAACTTTCCGGTCTTCTGATTCTGACTCTCCTTGCCGCCATCCTGGCCGTTCCGCTGCGGTCGGAAACCGCCGCTGCTGAACCGTTGCACGGCCCATGGCTGATCAACCCCGCTCCGGACCGGATAACCGTCTGCTGGGAAACCGCTGAGCCCTCCGGCGCCGGAGTGGAATTCCGCGAAGCCGGTCGAAAAACCCGACACGAAGCCTGGGAGACCGTCGGTGGTCAGATCCGTGCCGATCGCCGCCTGCACCGGGTGGAATTGACCGGCTTGAAAGCCGGCGCCGTCTATGAATACCGGCTGCTTACGGCAATGCCCGACAGTCTGGACGTCGCCTGGGAACCAACATTCCGAAAATTGACCGCCTTCGATCCCGAAAAAATCAAAACAGCCGCCCTGCTCACTTCCGACATTCACGGCCAACCGAAGGTGTTGGCCGCCCTTCTGCGCCATGGCGGGGTGGAAACCGCCGACTTCGTCGCCCTCCTCGGCGACAGCTCATCCGCGCTGGAATCGGCCCCCCGGGATATCTACGGGGGATATCTGGATGAATATGTGCGACTGACCAACGGCGCCAAACCGCTGATCATGGTGCGCGGCAATCACGAATGGCGGGGACGGGATGCCGTCCGCTGGTTCGACTTTTTCGCCGCGCCGGACGGTCTGGCCTTTCAGGCATTCCGGCACGGGCCGGTCCTGTACGTGGTGCTCGATTCCGGCGAGGACAAACCGGACGGCTCCCCCCGTGCCGCTTATACGTATTTGAACCGCAGCCCCGAATGGATGGCACGCCAGCGCCGGTGGCTGCAGCAGCTGACGCAGTCCCCTGAATTCCGGGATGCCACCTTCCGGGTGGTGCTCACCCACATCCCAACCCACGGCCAGGCGGAAGGACACGGTCCGCAAACCATGCGCCGCTACTTCGGCGATCTGCTGAACTCCGACGCGCCGGATCAGCGCATCCATCTGATGATCGCGGGCCACGAACACCGTTATATGCGCGTTGACGCCGGTTCGGAAGAATTCAAGGGCAATCCGCTCAACCTCGACGGCCAGAAACGCAGGGGACTTACCGGAAAGAATTTCCACTATACGTTAATATCCAATGACGGTCCCGGATTCGGCGGCAGCGAATATTCCGTTATCCGGCTCTCCGCCAGCGCGGAACGTCTGTTCGTTTCCGTAATGGACGAACAAGGGAAATGCCTCGATGCCTTCTCCATCACTCCGAACGGCCGGGTCCGCGACGACATCAAAGTTGCGGCATTCCGTCACTGAACGTAGCATTTGAAACGCCAGCTGTAAGCCACCGCCGGCGAAACGATCAGATGGTCGACAAAACTCCACTCCGGCGGCGGTCAGCGCCTCCCGGACCTGCCGGGTGAACGCCTCGTCATCCCCGGATGGTTCGCAGATGCCGCTCGGGTGATTGTGCGCCATCACCACCGCCGTGGCCTTCAACTCCAGCGCCCGCTGCAGTATCTCCCGGGGATAGACAATGGCGCGGTCCACCGTGCCCGGCAGGGAATAAAATCCCAACGGAATCTTCCGTTTGTTCAAGAAAATCACCAGCAGCGTCTCCTTGCCGTTTCCCCCGATTTTCATGCGGACGAAATCAACAATCTTCCGGGGGGCAGTCAACGCATCATCCCCTTCCGTCGTCTTCATTTTCTGCGCCAGATAATGGGTACAGATCGCCTTGTTCAGCAGAATCAATGCGGCGGCGTTTTCGCCGATCCCCGGGACCCGCCCCAGTTCGTATTCCGTCGCGTCGAACACCGCATCGAAGGAACCGAATTCCTGCAGCAGAGCCTTCGCCAGCGGCTTGACGTCGCGCCGGGGAATCGCGTAGGTCAGGAGCAATTCCAGCGCCTCATGGTCGTGCAGCGCGCCGAGCCCGTTCTCCAGGAAACGCCGCCGGAGCCGTCCCCGGTGTCCGGCATTGGAGGAAGCGTCCGCCATCGTGCCTCTCACCCTCTGCTGAAATAACTGAACACTTCAAAATGTGCCGTCCGCGCAAACTGATTGATCAATCCCACCCGGATCAGCCGCCAGCCGCGGCGCGTCAACCGCCCCGCGTCCCGCGCCCAGGTCGCGGGATGACAGGAAACATAGGCCAGATGCTCCATCCCGCCATCCCCCAGCGCCTTCAGCAGCACCGGAGACAAACCGGTCCGCGGTGGGTCGACCACCGCCAGCGTACGGTTCCCGATTTCCGGCGCAACCTCCTTCAACAGCGCGCCCGCGTCTCCGGCTCGGAAATCAGCATCAGGCCGCCCCAGCTGCTTCAAATCATAGCGGGCGGCCGCCACCGCCCCCGCAGCCAACTCCACACCCGCCACAGACGGTACACCGCAGGCCGCCGCCACGGCGGAAAACAGCCCCACACCGCAATACAGATCCAGCAACCGTTCCGGTCGCACCCGGTCGATCAGCCGGCGCATTTCCGCGATCAACGCCTCCGTTCCGCCGGCATTCACCTGAAAAAAGCCGTCCCACGGCACCGACAGCGTTCCCACCGAAGTATCCTCGCGCAGCCAGGTGGCGTTTCGCGGCGCCTGATTCCGCCAGAATTGCACGCCGTCCCGGGCCGTATACCGAAACGTCAACCTCATGCGGTGGTGCACCGAATGCCGGAAGCCGGGATCCGCCAGGCACCGGCGCAACTCCGCATTGATCTCTTCCCGCACCAGGGGACACGTTTCGATCGGAGTCACCGACTGCTGATCGGCTCCGACATAACCGATCCGGGTCTCCGCACCTTCCTTGTGAACGTGCAGCACGAGTTTGTTCCGATAGCCATCTGCCGGAGGTGGCGCCATCGGCGGAACCACCGGCTCTTCCGGAGAAATCCCCGCCCCCTTCAGAAAATCCAGCAATTGCAATTGCTTGAGTTCCGTCTCGTATTCATACTCCGCGTACCGATACACGCAGCCGGGACAGCGGCCCGCGGCGGGGCAGCCGGGTTCCCGGCGATACGGGGAGTCTGTGCCCCGGCGCAGGGCACGGGCACGAAAGTAATTTTTCCGGCAGGCGGTGATTTCCGCCATCAGAACCTCTCCGGGCAGAACGCCCGGCACGAACACCACCTGTCCGTCGGCCCGGGCAAGTCCGTCACCGCCGAAAATGCATTTCTCCACCTCAAGTCGAATGGTGTCTCCCGGTCCCATGAATTTCTGTGGCATCCTTCCGTTACAGGTTGAAATTTTTTCATTAATATATGCTTCGAACCCGCTCCCGGCAATAAAAAAAACAAAAAAACCGAAACGGAGGATGACAGAAAGCGTTTCCCGGAGTATATTTTGTCAATGACGTTCCGCTTGCGGCGTTGAGATGCTTCCGACGGGGCCGATGCCTGCCGGAAAAAACGCGGCGGAAACAGAAATTCATGTTTTTTTGAGGAGGAAATCCCATGTCTGTTCCGTTGTTGGATCTTACCGGTCAGTATCAGTCGATCAAATCGGAAATTCTGGCGGAAATCGCCGAAGTGTGCGACAGCCAGCGCTTCATCCTGGGCCCCAAGGTGGAAAAACTCGAAAGTGAAATCGCCGCCTACTGCAGCACCCCCTACGCCTGCGGTGTCACCTCCGGATCCGACGCGCTGATCATCTCTCTGATGACCGAAGGAATCGGAGCGGGAGACGAGGTGATCACCACACCATTCACCTTCTTCGCCACCGTCGGCGCCATCGCCCGGGTCGGCGCCACGCCGGTCTTCGCGGACATCGACCCGCGGACCTTCAATATCAATCCCGCCGAAATCGAAAAGAAAATCACCGCAAAAACCCGCGCGATCATTCCTGTTCACCTCTTCGGCCAGTGCGCCGACATGGATCCGATCATGGACATCGCCCGGCGCCATCACCTGATCGTCATCGAAGACGCCTGTCAGGCCATCGGTACCGAATACCGCGGCCGCCGGGTCGGCTCCATCGGCGATTACGGCGCCTTTTCCTTCTTCCCGAGCAAAAATCTCGGCTGCTTCGGCGACGGCGGGATCGTCACCGTGCGTGATCCGGAAAAGGCGAAACTGCTGAAGATTTTCCGCAATCACGGTCAGAGCGACACTTATATTCACCGGTACGTCGGCGGCAATTTCCGACTCGACGCCCTGCAGGCGGCCATCCTGTCGATCAAATTGCGGCACCTCGATTCCTGGAGCGCGGCACGCCAGCGCAACGCCGCCGAATATCATGAGCTGTTCACCGCCGCCGGCGTGAAGGGTATCACCCTGCCCTTCGCCGCGGACTATTGCACGCGCCACATTTACAACCAGTTCTCGATCCTGGTGGCGGACGGCCGGCGGGATGCGCTGCGCGCCCATTTGAATGAAAAGAAGATCGGCTGCAACGTGTACTATCCGCTGTCGCTGCATCTGCAGGACTGCTTCCTCCATCTCGGCGGAAAACCGGGCGATTATCCGGTCAGCGAACGGGTCTCCGGCGAGATCCTCGCGCTGCCGATCTACCCGGAATCCACCCGCGCCCAGCGGGAAGAGGTGGTCGGCGTCATCGCGGAATTCATGAAGTGAGGCGCCAGTGTCCAGTCACCATCACCACCGGGAGGAGCATCCTTTCAACCTCTCGCAATATCTGCGGCTGCTCCGATATGCCCGTCCTTACTGGTTCCGGCTGACGGTCGGAATCGTTTCCGGCATGCTGGTAGGCGGGTCGCTTTTCTTCTCGCTGATGCTGATTCCCCAGATGGTCGGAATCATTGATCCCCAGAAGGAAACGCCGACCGCCACCGCGCCCGGCACACAGGAAGCCGCCGTCAGCGCCACCGGCGACGCCAAATTGGACCAGCTTCTGCGCCAGGCCTCCGGATATGCCCAGCGCTACCGGCTGCCGCTGGAGGTGCAGGGACGGGAAATTACCGTCACCTGGCCCAAACGCTTCACCTTTGAAGTCGTGGACGCCAAGGGCACTTTGGCCTGGCAGCTGCTGGCGCTGTATGCGACGGGTTTTGTATTGTTCTGGTTCATCAAGAACCTGGCCGACTATATCAACAAGTACTGCATGCGCTGGGTCGGGAACAAGGTCGTCGCCGATATGCGCAATGAAATTTTCACCCGCCTGATGGGGCAGTCGCTGCGATTCTACAGCGGCAACGATGTCGGCGAACTGATCAGCCGCAGCACCAACGACACTTCGGTAATTGAACACTCGGTCTCGGAAACGATTTCCGACCTGACCAGCTGCCCGCTGCAGGTGGTGGCCTGCCTGGCGGCGGTGTTCGTAGCCTGCCGGGATGCGCAGAATTACGCACTGGTGATCATCCTGGTATGCGGCATGCCGCTTCTGCTGGTGCCGATTCTGGTGCTGAGCCGCCGTATCCGCCGGATTTACCGGCGCAGTTACGCCCGGATCGCCGACGTCACCACCCGAATGCATGAAGTGTTCACCGGCATTCGCGTAGTCAAGGCCTATCACACCGAAGAAATGGAAATCACCCGCTTCAAGGCGGTCAACCGGAAATATTTCCGGGACGTCATCACGGCAATCAAACTGCAGCTGCTGCTTTCGCCGCTGATGGAAGTGGTGGCGGTGGCGGCCACGCTGGTATTTTTGGTGTACGCCTACAGCCGCGGGGTGGCGCTCTCCCAGCTGGCCGCACTGCTCAGCCCGGCGCTGATGGCATACCGGCCACTCAAGGACCTTTCCAAGGTGATCTCCTATATTCAGCGTTCCATGGCGGGTGCGGATCGTTTCTTCGAAGTCATCGACACCCATACGGAACTGCCGGAAAAACCCGACGCCCGGGAAATGCGGGACTTCCAGGAAGGAATTGAACTGGACCGGGTCTGTTTCAGTTACGGCGATCGCCGGATCATCGATTCGCTGTCATTCACCATTCCGCGCGGCAGTATGGTCGCCGTGGTCGGCGAAACCGGTTCCGGCAAAAGCACCATCGCCAACCTGATTGCCCGGTTCTACGACGTGGACTCCGGCGCGGTCCGGATCGACGGCATCGATGTGCGAGACTACACCATCGCTTCGCTTCGGGACCACATCGGTGTGGTGACTCAGGACGCGATTTTATTCAACGACACCATCGCCAACAACATTTCCTACGGCTGTCCGGACGCCACTCGGGAACAGGTCGTGGAGGCCGCCAAACAGGCCAATGCGCATGAGTTCATCGTCGATGGCCGTCACGCACAGGGGTATGACACCTATGTCGGAGAAAAAGGATTCCGGCTTTCCGGCGGGGAAAAACAGCGGATTTCGATCGCCCGTGCGATTTTGCGCAACCCGCCGATTCTGATCCTCGACGAAGCGACCAGCGCCCTGGATACGGTTACGGAAAAACTGGTGCAGGAAGCTCTGACCCGCGTCATGGCCAACCGCACCGTTTTCGCCATTGCCCACCGTTTGTCCACGATCCGTCATGCGGACCGGATCATCGTGCTGCGTCAGGGGCAGATCGTGGAATCCGGTACCCATGAGCAGCTGCTGCAACTCAACGGCACCTATCGGAAACTGTACGATACGCAGTTTGCCCGGGAGGATTGACCATAACAGCTGCAACCCGTTCGACCGTCCGCGGATACGCGACTGGCGGCACTTTCCGGCTGCTTTGCAAGACGGAAATTTCGCTGCCGTCGTCAGCACCTCCGGACGGCGGACGGCAGCGTAAAAAGTCAAGGTTTTCCGCGAAAATGCTGGAAAAGAAGCCGTTCCCGCTGTATATTACCGGCATAGAGGATTAAAACGTGAGGACGGTTCATCCGATGGGGATTCTTCGGTATCCTGCTGCGCCGGGGGTGAAGCGAGTTCTGTCCTGAATACCGGGAGTCCGGCCATGGCCAAACATCAAAAATCCCAATTTTCCATATACGCGGAATTCATTCCGTTCTATTTTCTTTATCAATTGCTCCGTCTGCTGCCGTTCCGGTGGGGTTGCGCCCTGACGGTGCGGTTGTTCGACCTGCTGTTCCTGACGGCGGGCAAACTGCGGAAGCGCACCATCAGCCATATCCTTCACGCCGGAGTGGAAAAATCTCCCGAAAAGGCCCGGGAACTGGCCCGCAAAACCTTCCGGCAATTCGCCCGGCTCGTGGTGGAAATCGCCAAGATGGACCAGGAATACCGTCCGGAAAAAATCCGCCTCTCCGGTTCCGAATCCGCCATCGCCGAAGTATTTGCCCGGGACGGACAGCCCGGCCGGCAGAATGTGATCATCGTCACCGCCCATTACGGCAACTGGGAGGTGGCAGGTACCGCCTTCTCGGAAAAAGTGGGCCGTTCCATGGTATCGATCATGCGTCCTTTCAGCAATCCCCTGATCGGTGAACTGATCTTGAAACACCGGCGCAGCCCGATCCATGAACTGGTCAACAAGGACAGCAGCGGCCTGCGCCACCTGATCCGGGCCTTGCGGGAAGATAAGAACATCTCCATTCTGATCGATCAGCATGCTTCCCACAAGGAGGGGGTGGAAAACGTCTTTTTCGGGCAGCCCTGCCGCACGCACCGCACGCCGGCTTTGCTGCACCTGAAAACCGGCATTCCCATTCTGCCGGAGCTGACCCGCCGCACGGGGGATAATTTCGAATTTGAACTGATTGTCGGCGACCTGATCCGTTACCAGCCGACCGGAGATCGGGAAAAAGACGTTCAGACGGTCTGTCAACTGTGTACCACCGCATTGGAAGAACTCATCGCCCGGGATCCCTCCCAGTGGCTGTGGGCCCATCGCCGCTGGCTGAACATCAACCGGAAACCCCGGAAAAACTCAAAGGCGGCTCCGGCCGCGGACGGCAGCCAACCGGTGGATACACCCCGCACGGACGATCAGGAATCCTCGTGAATCCGGGCATTTTCCCGGAGAATTTCTTCTAATTCCGAGGCGGCTTTCTCCCACTCGGACATGGTATGTTCCATATCCTGCTGTACGGCGGCAAGTTCGCGGTTGAGCTCCGCGAAATCCACCTTTTCCACTCCGGAAAGGAGCGCAACCAGCTCCTGCTGGCGTTTTTCCAACGCCTCCAGGCGCGTCTCCAGATCGGCAACAGCCTTCTCCGCGCGCCGTTTTTCTCCGGAAAGCGCCGCACGACGGCGCGCCCGCTCCCGGCGTCTTTCCCGGGAAATGTCTCCGGCAACTTCCTTCCGGGGCGTTTCCGCCGCCGCGGCAGCCTGCCGGAACGCCTGGGACTTTTCCAGATAATAATCGTAACCACCGAAATATTTGCGCGGTCCGTCCGCCTCCATCGCCACAATCGTCGTCGCCACCTGTCGGACGAATTCAATGTCGTGGCTGACCACGCAGACCGTTCCGGCATATTGCCGGAGCGCCGTCTGAAGCAACTCACGAGCCCGGATGTCGAGATGGGTAGTCGGTTCGTCCAGAACCAACAGATTGGGAGGATTGACGAAAATACGGGCAAAACACAGCCGGATCTTTTCGCCGCCGGAGAGCACGGCACAACGCTTTTCCGCCGCTTCCCCCGAAAAACCGAACGACCCCAGCACGTTCATTAAGTTCGCCTGCGACGCCCCCGGCGGCAGTGCCGCCCGCACCGTGTCAAATACCGACTGCTCCGGCACCAGAATATCCGCAAACTCCTGTGCCTGATAGCCCAGATTGACATGATGCCCGAAGGAGATCCGCCCGGAATCGGGCTTCAGCCGGCCAACCAGAAGTTTGAGCAGCGTGGTCTTGCCGGTGCCGTTGAATCCCACCAGGGCGATCTTGTCGCCGTTTTCGATGCGCCAGTTGACGTCGCGAAGCAGCGGCGCCTTGCCCGGATAGGAGAAGGTGACGTGCTCCATTTCCGCCACTGGCGTCCCGCATGGGGGCGGTTCCGGAAAACGAATCGCACCGGAAAACCCCAGTTCATCCGGCAGCACCACCTCCTCCATTCGGTCGAGTGCCTTCTGCCAGCTTTTGGCCTGCGCAGCCTTGGAGCTCTTGGCCCGGAAGCGGTCGATCACCCGTTCCAGATGCTCTTTTTTCCGATCGGAATTGCGCTTGGCCGCCTCCAGCACCCGCCGCCGGTTTTCCCGCTCAGCCCGGTAGAAATCGTAATCGCCGGGGTAACGGGTAATCGTCCCGCCATTTACCTCCAGCGTAATCGTCGTCAGCTTGCGCAATAGAAAACGGTCGTGAGAAATCAACAGCAGCGTCCCCTTGAACCCCTGCAAAGCCCGGCACAAATATTCCACCGCGGGAATGTCCAGATAATTGGACGGTTCGTCCAACAACAGAAGATCAGGCCGGGCGATCAGCACCCGGGCCAGCGCGGCGCGCATCTGCCAGCCGCCGCTGAAACTGCCCAGCGGCCGCTCCAGCTCCTCCGCCCGGAATCCCAGATTGCACAGCGCCGCCTCCGCCTCGGGACGCAGCCGATAGCCACCCAGCTGCTCCAGCGCGGACTGCAGCTGCCCGTGCCGCTCCAGCATGGCATCCCGCGTCGCGCCATCGGGCGTTTCCGTATGCAGCCGGTGCTCCAGATCACGCAACTCCGCCGCCATCCGCGCCAATTCCGGAATCGCGTCCGCCGTAAAATCCAGCAGCGACCGGCCGGCCTGTTCCGAAGCGGGCAACTGCTGATGCAGATATCCGATCCGCACGTCTTTCGGCAACGCGATCGTCCCCCGATCCGGGGCGATTTCGCCGGTCAGCAGGCCGAACAGCGTACTTTTTCCCGCTCCGTTCGGACCGACAATGCCGATCCGATCCCCGGCGTTGGCGCGGAACCCGGCCCCCGCGAAAATCGTCTCCCCGCCATACCCCTTGTACACATCCAGAAAATCAATCATACCGTTTCCGCTTCATCTGCCCGCTGTTGCCGTCCATCTGGATAATGTAGCACCGAAACGGGCAAATGACAATGGGAACCGGTGTTTTTCCAACCTGGTCTTTCCGAACCGGAATCCGGCGGGACAGCAGCACGAAGAAGCGATGAACCGCAATGGCGCCGGACCGCGGAAACGGTCGTCCGTACGGTTATTTCCGGCTGCCGAGGTAATAGTATTTGGGCATGTCCCGCGTGTACCAGCCCGGGGCGTTGATTTTCCGGCCGACCTCGAGTGCCTTGCGGCTCATCCACGAAGAATGGCCGTCGGCCCAGGCGATGTTGATGCCTTCGGAATGCCGGCGAACGCCTACCCACAGGTCGGCGTGATCCGGCATCCAGTACAAGGCCGCCGAAGACGTCGCCTCCGCCACCGCGTCGCTGGAGTCGGCCACTCCGATGGTTTCGGACGGCTTGTAAACGCGATTGACCTTCACCCAGTTCATGTGTTTCGGGTTGCCGCCGTCGTAGCCGAGTCCGTAGGTCACGCCGTCCCAGCCGCTGCCGACCCAGTTGTAGCCGTAGCCGCCCCGCATGGCGCGCCGGGTCTGAAACGCTCCGGCAGCCACGTTGAACATGCCTTCCTCACGCCAGGAAGGGCAGCAGAAAATTCCGCGCCCCAGGGCGGGCTCGTCCCGTCCCAGACCGTTGTCGGTGATCGTAATGCCGACATACGGCGCGATCAGCCGCTTCCACAGCGCCCAGGAGTAATCGCCGTTTTGGAAAATGCCGTTCATGATCGGGAAATAATCGAAGTCGGCGCCGTAAACGTGCAACCCGACGCCGATCTGCCGCAAATTATTGATACATGAAATCTTGCGCGCCTGTTCCCGCGCCTTGTTCAAAGACGGCAGCAGCATGGCGCCCAGAATCGCGATGATCGCGATCACCACCAGCAACTCAATCAGAGTAAAGCGATTTCTGTTCCAGCTCATGTCTCCAGACTCCTTTCGGTTTTTCCGTCCTCATCCCGGAAAAAGTATAAGCAAACGCCGGAAAAAAAACAAGATTTCTCGACGAAAAAATGCCGGAAACGCGGAGAAATATACTTTTTACTTTAGAAAAGTATATTTTTTATGTCATGTTTCCGTTTTCCAGCATCCGGTTGACCTCCCGGGCGGCATAACGGCACCCCTCCGCCACCGGCACATTGCCGATGAATACCGGATACAGCAACCGCCACAGCGCCATGCAGCACGGGTAGCGGGGCGCGGCAATCAGCGGTTCGGCCTCCGTCAGGGCGTCCAGAATCACCTCGAACCCGGGTTTCTCCACCGCATCGCGCCGCACCTGCGCCTCGCCCACGGCCCGAAAAGCGGAAAAGCCGTTGCCTTCGGCATTCAGCAGCTGCTGATTCTCCGCAAACTGCATGAAATTCAAAAACGCCCCCGCCAACTCCGGATGCGCGCATTCTCCGGCGACCGCCACGCCTTCGATCAGCAGCTGCCCTCCGGCGCAGCGTCCATGCGGAATCCGGGTGAAGTGCAAGGAACAGCGCGTCGGCGTCCGGTGCGCCCGGTACGTCCCCCACAGCGCGGCGAACCCGCCGTAACGGAAAAAATCCAGCCCGTCGCTGCGTTGATCCAGAAAATCCTCTCCCGGCAGCCCCAGCGCTTCCTCCACCATGATCCGCCGGATCAGCCCGCAACCGGCCCTCCCCTCCGGCGTGTCCACCAGACACCGCCGACCGTCTTCGGAAAAAACCGGACACCCCGCCGCCTTCAGAAAATGCAGCCATCGGTTCAGAGAATACAGAAATAAAAATACATATTTTCCTCCCCCACGCCGCTTCAATTCCCGCATCAGGCCGATGAATTCCTCCATATCCGGAGCTTCGGGAATCCGCGCTTCCGACAAGTGCGGATAGGAGCGATTGTAGATCATGATCAGCGGCGAAACCAGAAACGGCAGCACCCGCTGCCGCCCCTCCGGACCGCAACAGTGCGGCAGAATGTTTTCAAAACACCGCTCC
>CASDQW010000056.1 GCA_949282965.1 uncultured Lentisphaeria bacterium | reverse complement strand
ATTGTAAAAAAAAACTCCGGTGCTATGGTATGATTTTTACTGGAGAATTTTTTGGATGAATGACAAAAAGAAGACCGCGGCAACCTCGGATAACGGCAAATTAATTGCGTATCTGGAAGCAATGATTGCCAGTGGCCGTTTCGCCGCGGGCGATCAGCTGCCGCCGTTGCGGAAATTGGCGGAACAGTTTTCCCTGACCCCCAGTTGCGCGCACCGGGCCATTCGTACGCTTTGTGAACGCGGCCTGCTGGAACTGCATCAGGGGTCCGGCACGTTTGTGCGGGGCACGGTCCGCGCGCAGGGAATCGGCAACGGCGTGATTTCCGTCGCCATTTGGGACAGCACGCTGATTCAAAGCTATTGCGCTTACGCCCTGCAGGGGTTGCAGGAAGCGGCAGCGGCCGCATCATGGCAATTGAAGTTCTTTTTCGCCTCCTACGAACAGATGGCGGCCAATGAACAGTTGCCACGGGACCTCTGGAAATGTGATGCCGCCGCCTTTCTCGGCTGCTATGACATGTTCGAACCGGTCTTCCGCAATATCCCCCGTCCCTGCGTGGGCTTGGAAATGCATCGCATGTTCGATGGGGTGTTTTCCACCGTGTCGATCGATCCTTTCAGTGCCGCGGAACTGGCGGTGCGTCATTTCCGCGCCCATGGCGCCCGGCTGGTGCAGGTGGTTTGCCAGCCGATGCCGGTGCATCGGATCCGTGCGGAGGTGTTTCGCCGGCAATGGGAGGAGGCCGGAGGGCGTTGTGTGCTGATTGCCCGGAGCATCTCGCAGGGCAATGCGCCGTTTCAAATCGATCCCGACGGGGCCTGTCTGTTCACCGGGGGATCGGACTACAACTACGCGGCACAACAGTTCCGGAAACGGACCGGCAGAATCCTTGCGGAAAATCCGAACATGCTCGGCATTGACGGCAAATCCCTGCTGTTTCCGGAATACGAACCATCCAATACGCTGGCCATCGACTGGCGGCGGGCCGGATCCGACGTTTTCGAAGAATGCCGGCGCCGTGCCGAAGGCCCGGGAAGCCCGGCGCGGCGGATCTCCATTCAGCCGCGTCTGGTTCTGTACCGCGAAAATGCCACGGCGACCTCTCGCCAGGAACATTTCAAGCCGCTGACAGCCGGCAAGCTGGATGAAATACTCCTTCCCGTCTAATGACCGACCGTCATCGGCGGAGGCGCATTTCTCAGGAAGGATTTCCTGAAAGATTGGCTTTCGCCATGCATCGTGGCCGCTTCGCTGTTGCCGTGTAGTACGGGGCAACAGGGCAGCGGCCCCTGCATTTCCCCCCCCAGGCCCCCCCCTCCTGACAACCATCGCGGAAGAGCACTCTGCACCCGCACCTGTGGAGCTTTGCAATCGGTGGGAAGAAGGCTATAGTAACTGAAGTTGCGCTGTTGGCATTGCCGTAAAAACGGATTCAACCTGGATATGCAGTGCGCAGTCCGCCCAGCTTTGAAAAAAGAAGGATTTTTCTGATGCCCGGAAAACACACTTTGAAGGTTGTCCCCCTGGAAGAAATCCTGTCCGCCCATGAAAAATGGTGGCGGGACACATTGGGACGGCCCATTTTTCATGCCATTATGCCGAACCAGACCAGTCCGGTATCTTCTCATGGCTATGTGCCCAGAAAGTTTCTGCCGTCCTATCCGCGCAATACACCGGTGAAGGAAATATTGAACGCACAACTGACCCAGCTGGAATCTCAATTCTATCTGGCGGACGGGTTCCCGCTGCTCTGGATGAACTTCGGTCCCGGGGTTCTGGCCGCCATGACGGGCGGCTGCTGCCACGCTTCTGATGAGACCGTCTGGTTCTCGCCCGGAAAATTTCAGCATCATGCGCTGGAAGAAATATCCATTCATTTTGATCCGAATTCAGACTGGGCCCGATGGCTGTCGGAATTTTATACGACCGCCGCAACGTGTTTTGCCGAACTGCCGATTGTGCTCGGGATGACCGACCTGGGGGGAGTGCTGGATGTTCTCGCCTCCCTGCGGGGCACGGAAAATCTGCTGATGGACCTTCTGGACGCCCCGGAAGAGGTCAAGCGCCTGACCGGAGAAGAACGGGAAGCCTGGTTCGCCGCCTATCGGCATTTTGACGCATTGCGCCGGGGACCGCGCAGTTGCTGGGCGGCGATTCTCAGTGCCGATCCGGTGTACATGCTGCAGTCTGATTTTTCCTATATGATCTCACCGGAACTGTTTGCAGAGTTTGTGCAGCCGGAATTGCAGCAGTATGCGCAGCATCTTTCCCATAGTTTCTATCACCTGGACGGGAAACAGCAGATCGCCCATGTTCCACATCTGGCCGAGATCAATGGACTTGCCGGCATCCAGTGGATTCCGGGCGACGGACAGCCGCCACAGTGCGAATGGCCGGAACTGCTCAGCGACCTGGAAAACCGTGGCTTGAAAATCCAGTTGCTGGGCTCCCTGGAGAACGTTGAAACCGCCCTGCGCCGGTTAAAACATCCCGAGCGCGTTCACGCCTGGATGACCATTCTTCCTGAAGAGCAGGAACGTGCGGAAAGACTCTTTGCGGATTTCGGCCTTTGAATTATCCCCCGGACGTACGGAACGCACCCTGACCGTATCCGGGGGGAAAGCCCCCCATTCCCGGTATCGCATGAAACATGCGTACGTTGTGGTGCCCGAGGCGGGGGTCGAACCCGCACTTCCAATGGAAAACAGATTTTAAGTCTGTTGCGTCTGCCATTCCGCCACTCGGGCAATGAAGCCAAATGCTCGTCAGCGGTTGACTATACACCGGATTTGCGATTTTGCAATCATTCCCGTACGGTGAAGATCGGGATTTTTTCTCCCGGTGCCGTCCGCCGGGGACGCCTTTTCCGACTGGCGGTCGTCGACCGGAACCACCGTCAGCAGTTTCCGGGGCGCGGCGAAAAAGAGCGCTTCGCACCAGAAGAAAAGGGCGTCGCCGGCAGATCAACCGACGTCGCCCTTCTCCGGCATTTTCGTTGCCGGAACATAAACCCGATCCCGACTGCCGGCGATGTGCCGGCGGCCGGTCGTTTTTCACATTATTTGAAGCGCGCAGCGAGTTCGACCGCCTTCTTCACCGCTTCCGTGATTTCCGCCCATTTTCCGGCGGCGATGTCGGCGGACTTGCCGAGCCAGGTACCGCCCACCGCGGCGACTTCCGGAATCGACAGATAATCCGCCGCATTCGTCGTGTTCACGCCGCCGGTCGGCATGAAGCGCACGCCCAGATGCTTATAGGGAGCGATGATCGATTTCAGCATGGACACGCCGCCGGCGGCTTCCGCCGGGAAAAACTTGAGCATGAAGCACCCCAGCTCGAACGCCTGTTCCACTTCCGACGGGGTGCAGATCCCCGGGCTGAAGGCGAAACTGCAGCGGACGGCCTCCTTGACCACCGTCGGGTTGAATCCCGGCGCCACCGCGAACTTCGCACCGGCCTCGAACGCCCGATGCAAGTCCTTCACATTGAGTACCGTGCCGGCGCCGACCAGCATGTTCGGAAACGCCTGCGACACTTCCCGGATCACCTCCGGAGCGGCCTTGGTGCGGAAGGTAATTTCCGCGCCCGGCAGGCCCTGTTCGGCGAAAATCCTGCAGATCTTCAGGCCGTCTTCGACTTTGTCCAATGCCAGCACCGGCACGATCCGGATGGCGGCCAGCGCGGCGGCGGTTTCTTTCTGTCTGGTGACAAATTCACTCATTTTCTGTTTCTCCGTTTTTATGATGGGTTCTTTTTTACTCTATTCCTGAATCTCCAGCGGTTTGATGTATTCAAACTCGCTGCGGTTGTAGGGAATCTTCACTCCGCGGGCGGCACCGAACGTAACCGTGTCGTCGGTTTCCGCATAAACCATTCCGATTTCGACGAGTCCGCTGGAACGCCACTTGACCTCCACGTTCGGCACCCACAATTCAATCGGACGCGGCCGGACCACCTGCCCCTTGACCACCGGCACCGTCACCGTCACCCGTTCGGGATCGGCGCGCTTGTGTGCGGCGGTGATCCGGTAGGAACCGGGCTGCAAATTGCGCAGCCGGATCAATTCGGTTCGGGCCGTGCTTTCCGCCTCCTTGACCCGTCCGTACTCCCGGTCGTTTATATAGACGGTCACTCCGGCAGGGAAAACCGAAAGGTCGATGCCGCCGGTGCTGCTGTCCAGAAGCATTTCCACTTCGGCACGACTGCCTGCGGCGATTTCCACCTTCCGCGCGGCAGTATCAAAACCATCCTTGGATACCTCAATCTGGTGTTCTCCCGCCGCCAGATCCGGGACCACCAGCGGCGTAACGCCGACCGCCTTGCCGTCCAGCCGAACCGTCGCACCCGCCGGAGTCGAACGGATGGCCAGGGAGCCCGGCTGCATCGCCAGCTCAAACGTTTTTCTGGTTTCCCGGTCGCGTTCCACCGTCACGCGCGTGTCCACCGCGAGGAAGCCGGCTTTTTCCAGCTGGATCCGGTGAATCCCCGCATCGATGTCCGCCTTGTACGGTGTATAGCCGCAATCGCGGCCGTCAATCTTCAGCAATGCCTGAGACGGTTTGCTCTCGATAACCAGCTGACCGATGTTCGAATCCAGCGTCACCATCACCTGCTGCGGCCGGACATCCTCCACCCGCCAGCTTACCGCACGTTCCGCAAAACCGGGACGGCGCACCTGCACCGAATATTCGCCGGGCATCAAGCCGGAAAGCACCAGCGGAGTGCTCCCCTGCACTTCTCCGTCCCGCACGATCTGCGCTCCCGCGGGGCGGCTGGTAATCAGCACGCACGCCCCCTGCTCCGCCAACGTCGCGTCCGCTTTGCGCACTTCGCCCGGCTTCAGCTCAAACGTGAGCCAGCGCGGCTGGCATCCCGGCTTCTCCAACCGCACCCGATACGTTCCCGGCGGCCCGCTGAGGCGGTCGGGTGTGGTTCCGACCCGTTTCCCCCGCAGAAAAATCTCCGCACCGGCAGGTGTTGACGTAATTTCCACTTTGCCGACGGCCGGCGGGGCCTGTTTTTTTTCACAGCCTCCCGTCAACACGCCCGTCAAGAGCAGCAGGACGGCGCCGACAAACCATGCAATCCGTTTTTTCATCAGCGACCTCCCATGCGGTTGAGGTAATTATCCAGCTTGATCAACAGCCGCCGGGCATTGTCGTATTCCCGTGAATCGGGATCCGCCAGCTCCATGATCTGACGAAAAACATAACGCAACTGTTCAAATTCCTTGAACTCGGCCAACCGGATCCGCTCATAATTCAACTCCTGCAACTTGCGTTCCCGCAACCTGGTGGCCTCATCCAGACGTTTCCGGGCTTTGTCCCACAGCGCGGGCTTGGGTGAAAACTGCTCCAGGTAGTTCACCGTCACCGCGTAACGCTGGATGGCCGCCCGCAGATTCGACAGCCGCGCCTCGCGGTTCGCATACAGATCCTCGGCCTTGATGAAACTCTGTTCCGCCTGCTCGCGCAATTCCTCCGGCGTCATCGCAATGGTCTGCAGCCCGTAATTGTCGGCAAGAATATTGATGGCGTATTCCACATCCTCGAACGATTTCGGTGCCAGATTGTTGAGCACCGCCACCTCCGCCACTTTGCCGTCATCGCCCACGACCAAACGGCGGCGCTCACGCGCATTCGAGGAAACATCTCCCGGCGGCGGCGAAGTTTCCGTCATGATCCCGGACCGCTCGACGGATGCCCGCAGTGACTCCAGACTCGCCTCGTTCAGCGTTTCAATCCGGCGCTGAAAACGGCGCTGTGACTTCAAGTCGTCAATCACGAACTCCGCCGCACCGTTTTCCACGTGCAGCACAAACCGGAACACATTATCCGGCTCCACCACTTCCTTTTCATAAAAAAGCAGAAAATCCTTCGGATCCGCCCGACGCGACGCCGTTGCCGCTGGACGGCCGCCACGCGCCTCCTTCATCTGGTAAAACCAGCAGATTCCACTGATGACCAGCGCGAACAAAAGCGTGTAATACAATCGGTTCGTCAGTAAACGCTTCGGTTTTCCTTCCGCCGGCTTTTCCCGGGTCGCCCCACCGCCGAAAAGCTTGACCGACCCATTGCGCACCGCCTCCGACCAGTCCTTCACCGACATCGTCCCGGCATCCGGCGCTCCGGAAGAATCCCCGGCCGCACCCTGCTCCGGCATCGTCGCCGGCTCCGGTTTCGCTTCGGCGACCGGTTCCGCCGCGGGGCTTTCATCTCCCATGGCGCAGAAAACCACTTTCGGCGCATTTTCCGCCAGACCGGTTACGCGCAGCATCTGGTCTCCGAATTCAACCAGATCGCCTTCCTCCAGCATCTGCGCTCCGGCAATTTTTTTGCCATTCACCTTGATGCCGTTGGTACTGCCGGTATCCTCCACCATCCAGACCCCGGCCTCCCCCCGCCGGAACCTTCCGTGGTAGCGGGAAACGCCTTCAGTTGGAATCTCCAGAATATTATCGGTCTCCCGGCCGACCGTGATTTCCGGCACGGCGAGTTCCAATTCTTCCCCGCGACGTACGCCGTTCACGAAAAAAATCTTCATAATTCTGTGGTCCCGCCTTTCCCCAAAAGACGACGCCGCGTGCACCGCGTCCTGCGTGCCTCACATGCCGTCATGGTATAATATACCGCCGTATCGCAATTTCGCAATCACTTCCGGCCGGAGAATCTGGTTGAGTTTAAGCTGGTGCCCCAGCTGTGTGCCACTTTCCCGAATGCTCCCGACCGGCAGTTCCAATACTGTCACCGCGCCCGGCGCCCGAACCAGCGGGCGCCAGCTGCCGAGGTTTTCATGCAATCCGACCACCCGGCTTTCCCGATTGAGGAACACCACGTCCAGCCGGATCCGCATGAAAAACGTATGAATCGCCCCGCAGCGCGGAAATACCAGCGCATCCATCTCCGGTGAAAAGCGCCGTCCGATCATCCCCCGCGTCCGCTCCCCCCAATGCAGCGCGGTCCGCGGTGCCCGGGCCAGATACCGCTGCGTGTCCAGATTGAAAATCATCACATCACCACTTGAGCCAACTTCAATCCCAGCGGCACCAGCAGAATCACGAGCACCGCCGGAAAAATAAACAGGATGATCGGCAGAATAATTTTCACCGGCGTTTCGTTGGCCAACTTTTCCGCCATGGTAAACCGCTTGTTGCGCAACATGTCCCCCTGAATCCGCAGCAGCTGGCCAATGCTGACCCCCAGCTCTTCAGCCTGAATAATGGCATTGATGACCGAAGTCAGATCGCTTTGCCGCACCCGGCGGGAGAGTTCCCGCAGGGCATCCGTCCGCTTGCGCCCCAGCTGAATCTCCTGAAAGGTCCGCAGCAGCTCTTCGCCCAGCGCATCCACCCGTCGCCGCTGCAGAATATCCCGCAAACTGGTCATGAAGTCTTTCCCCGCCTCCACCGACAACGTCAGCAAATCCAGCAGGTTGGGCAGCGCCTTGAGAATTTCCAGATGCCGCGCCTGAATCCGGGTATTGAGCCAGACACTGGGATAAATCGCCAGCACCGCCCCCAGCACCAGGCCGGCGACACCATGTCCGCTGGCTACACCGATTCCCGCTGCCGCCACCCCCAGCACCAGGAAAATAATGCGCAACCCGATAAAATCCACCACTCCGATCGAATCCCCGTACCCGCCCATCCACAGCCGCGGTTCATCCGCCTCCCGCCAGGCGCGGCAGAGTTCGCTGCGGGCAATTCTCCGGAAATTCGGAACCAGCGGCATGACCAGCCGGATCAGCACCGGCACGCCGCGCCGCGCATCCTCGCTCATGCGCCCCTCCGACTCCACAAACGAAAGTGCCCGCAGCACAAACAGCGAAAACATCGCCACCGCCACTCCGTAACATACCGCCGCCGCCAGCATCAGTACCGCTTCCATATCTCGTCCCGTATGTTCAGATGTCAATCGTCGTAATCTTCCGGATCACCAGGAAACCGATCGTCACCAGCAGAATCACCGCCGCTATCATCAGATATCCGATGGGAGAATCGAACACCCCCTCCAGCAAAGACGGCGCCACCACCTGAATCCCCGCCAGCAGCAGAAACGGCATCAGGCTGATCAGCCACGCCTGCATCCGCCCCATCGCGGTGATCGCATGCAGCTTGCCGTTGATCCGCATGCGCTCCCGAATCAATCCGGCCAGCCGCTCCAGCGTCGAGGTTAATTCGCCGCCGGTCTGGCGCGCCGTGATAATCGCGGTCGCCACCAGTTCGAAATCCGCCGACCCAAGCCGGTTGTTCATATTGTCCAGCGCCTGGGTCAGCGGCACCCCCAGCCGGCATTCCTGCGCCAGCAGTCGAAACTCCACCGAAATCGGCGGCCGATCCTGATCGGCAATCTCATCGATGGCCTGGTTGATGCTGAATCCCGCCTTCAACGAACTGGAGATCGCCATCAGCACATCCTCCAGCTGCTCGTTGAATTTCCGCAGCCGCCGCTTGCGCAGAAAACGCAATATCAACCGGGGGACGGGAAACACCAGCCCCGCCGCCAGCAGCCCAATCACCACCCCCCCGCTCCACGAAGAACCCGGATTCAGCCACGCGGCGAACAGCACCGTCAGCAGCAGCACCAGCGCGCTCAGTCCGAGGCTCAAATCCAACACCCGCCCCGCCGGCATTTGAATGAGAATATCATCCAGTTCCAGCCGGGCCTCCGCCAGATAACGGTCCCGGTAACGCGTGGAAACAAAGCCGATTACATCCACCAGCACATACGCCGCCATCGTTACGCTGACAAACGCCAGCAGACTCGGCACCAGCGGACTGTTCCACACCGCAATCATCGTCAATGGCTCCTGCGCGGGTTGAATATTTCCACATCCAGCGGCAGCTTGGCCCGTTCGATCTCTTCCAGGAACGTCGGCACTCCGCCGGTCGGCACAAACGTACCGACGATCCGGTTGGCCTCGTCCCAGCCGTCCTGCCGGAAAACGAAAATGTCCTGCATCGTGATCACATCCCCCTCCATTTTGGTGATCTCGCTGACGTGCGTTACCTTGCGCGACCCGTCCCGCTCCCGGCTCACCTGCACCACGATGTCGATGGCCGAAGCGATCTGTTCCCGGATCGCCC
>CASDQW010000055.1 GCA_949282965.1 uncultured Lentisphaeria bacterium | reverse complement strand
GTGATTACTACTTGTTAAATATACGTTTTGATATAAAAGTACACAGCTATCTCATAGGAAAAGAAAAAGTTGAAAGGTGATGGTTCTGGATGCAATTTATATTTCAGCAAAAAACAAGAACATGGGTATTTCTCAATACTGGAAATCTCATTCCGACATGCTGTCATATGTCGCCGATTTCCTCCAGAGTCTGCATGCCGTGAATAATTTGACGAGGCCCGTGCGCTTGGTTCCGATAATTCTTCGGGGAGACTCCTACCTGCCTACGGAATTGCCGCGAAAAATAGAGCGAGTCGGAAAAGCCGGTCGCCGCCGCGATTTCGCCGATGTTCATATCGGAACGGATCAGGAACTCCATCGCCTTACGAATCCGCAGATTGAGCAGCCATTGCATCGGAGAGGTTTTCATCTCTTCACGGAACTTCCGGAAAAACGAGCTTTCCGACAAATTGGCCAGCCGCGCCAGTTTTGGCAAGCTGATCTCTTCCTGATAATTGCGGCGCATGAATGCGACCGCAATTCCGATGTCGCTGTTGAAACGTTCTTTTTCCACATAGCTGCAGGATTTGCGCAGCACCAGCACCAGCAGATTCAACAGATGCGAGATCAGTAGCAGCTCCGCGCCGACACTCCGCTGGCGGCTTTCCATCGCCATCGCGTGTAACAGGATATCGAGTTCCGCGAGCGTGGCGGAATCCACGCAGAGTTCACGGCGTTCCTCCGCCGGACAAAAGAGTAGCGGGTAGCCAGCCAGTCTGCTCAAGGATTTCCGATAGGGGCGCAGAATCTGCGAGTCGAACATGAAATTCATCAGCGTCAGCGGCTCGGAATACTCATAGGCATGGCTTTCGCCCGGATGAAGCAGAAAAACACTGCCGGGGCGCAGCGGCAGTTTCTGGCTGTCGGTCAGGTGGGTCCCGGCGCCGCGCAGAACGACCGCAAGCTCATAAAAGTTATGCTTGTGATATTGCGTGTGGGACAGTTCCTTTTCCCAGTCATTCATAAAATGAACCGATTTCAGCGCCGTGGCGTGATAGCCTCCGGAATAAGCCTTGAGCTTCAGACAGTAAATCGATGGGGCACGCTTTCTGGTTTTGCCGGAAAAATCCATATTTTTAAGAGTATCGTGTTTGTGTTTCTTCTGGTCTCACGGTACAATATAGCTCGTAATCAAACCAATTGCAAACAGTTTCACAAACACGTCATCCGGCCGGAAGACCGAAACGGCGGAAAACCAAATCGGAAAGGAATCTCTCCATGCAACTGCTCGACTGGGGAATTATCGGAGCTTTGCTGCTCATTCTGGTAGTCACACTGGTCATCAGCCAGCGCCAGGTCAAAAGCACGGCGGATTTTCTTGCCGCCAACCGTTGCGCGGGCCGGTATCTGCTGGCCGTTACCGACGGCATCGCCGGCCTTGGAGCGATTTCGATCATCGCGACATTCGAACAGTATTATGTCGCGGGATTTTCTCCGGTCTGGTGGGGATTCCTTTCCGGGCCGATCGCTTTGCTCATGTCGATCTGCGGCTGGGTCTATTACCGCTTCAGGGAGACGCGCTGCTTTACGATGGCACAGTTTTTCGAGGTGCGCTACCGCCGCCGCTTCCGGGTGTTCAGCGGAATGCTGGGATGGCTCTCCGGCGTGCTGAACTACGGGATTTTCCCGTCGGTTTCGGTCAAATTTTTCATGTTTTTCTGCAAGCTGCCCGACAGCTTCCAGATCGCCGGGATTCCTT
>CASDQW010000054.1 GCA_949282965.1 uncultured Lentisphaeria bacterium | reverse complement strand
TTCTGAATACCCTGCCCGGGCTCGATGAAAACGAGGCGGAAGAACTGGCAGGGGGGATTCCCGTGGTCACATACCGCCGCCACCGCGAATCCCCGCTCGTGATCGATTTCGCCGCGGGTGCGCGGACGGCTCTCGCTTATTTATTTAAACTCGGGCACCGCCATATCGCGATCATTCCCTCGGAAAGCCGCGCGCAGAACGGGTTGCCCGATCCGTGTTTTTCCGCCTACTGCGAACAGATGGAACTCATGGGAATCCCTCCGCGGATCTTTCAGGTGCCGGGAGGAACGCTGCAAGCCGGATATGAGGTTGCCGATTCCTTGTTTGCAAGTGACGCCACCGCCGTTCTCGCCGGAAACGACGGCGCGGCCGCCGGCCTGATCCGGCGTGCCATTGAACACGGGATCCGACTGCCGGAACGCATGTCGATCGTCGGTCATGACGATTCACCGATCGCGGTGGTCACCTCTCCGCCCCTGACCACGCTGCGGCTGCCGCTCCGCCCCATCGCAGCCCATACGGTTCAGGTGTTGATGCATGCGATCGACCCGGCCGAACCGATGCCCGAACCGCTGACGATTATTCCGGAACTGATTATAAGAGGCTCAACTACAAATTTCAATAACCCGCAATAAGGAGAATCGGAAAATGATGAGAAAATTTTTTACATTGATCGAACTGTTGGTCGTAATAGCGATTATTGCGATTCTGGCGGGGATGCTGCTGCCGGCATTGAACCGGGCGCGGGAGTCTGCCCGATCGAGCAGTTGCACCAGCAACCTGAAGCAGCTCGGGCTGGCTGGAGCCATGTACGGTAACGATCACAAATTGCTTCCGGGCCCCTATTATCAGAAGAACGCCGCGACAGCCATCACCCATTGGAAGTTGATGCAGGAGCTGAATTATGTGCAGCCGTCGAATGTGTTCAACTGTCCCGGCTGGGAGCCGACGAGTTATGACATAAACGACGAATTTGCGGATTATGCCACGTATGGTGTGGTTTCCTACGAATGGTGGGCCAATCCCTTCTGGTGCGTCCGTCCGGACAATCCGATGGTTCCGGAAAACCAGCGCCGTTCTCCGGCCGTTTATATGATTTACGCAGACAGTGTTTCGCTTGTCAATTTCAAGCAGACCGTTCTGGTTTACGCTTATCCCAATGCGGGCATGACCAACAATCTGACTCGGCACAGCCACTCGGGGCGGGCGAATGGAGCGTTTCTCGACGGTCACGTCGACGGGCAGACCGTAACGGAACTTCTCGACAAATATGGATTTGAACAGGCATTCGGCGGGCAGTGAAGATGAAATCCGTTCTGATCGACAATCGCATCAACCAGGCTCTCTGCCGGCGGGCCCGGCGGGAACTCCGGGAATCGTCCGGAATCGCGTGTGAGATCGATTTCGGGGAGCCGTTTCTGAACGCGCTCTTCTGGGGCTCGCTGAAATCCCTCGCCGACCGGGTCGATCCGACCGGGTTCTGCCAGACCAGTTACGGCGAAGAGAGCAACATCAAGTGCTACGGTACGAGCCATTATCCGCGCGACGCGGCCGAAGCGGCAAATGTTCTCGCTTCGGTCGGACTGGCGGAACTCGGGACACGCATTCTGCGTTTCAGTCTGGATCATGTTCCGGAGGGGCAGTATTATCTGCCGCACGTCTATCGCCGGGACGGCTCCATTCGCGCCAATACCATTCAGGTGGATACCCCGGGCCATCTGGCGCGGGCGCTGGAACGCTGTATCCGGCCTGGCGGGCCGGATGCGGAAACCGGAAGACTTTACCGCCAACTGTGTGAAATCTGCCGCAACACCTGGATTCG
>CASDQW010000053.1 GCA_949282965.1 uncultured Lentisphaeria bacterium | reverse complement strand
TTGTTCATCACATCGTCGAAATCGAGCGTCCGTTTCCGGATCGAGAAATGGTGCTGCTCGACCCGTTTCTGTGCGGTTTCGATCGATTTATTCAGCCACGGGTGCTGCAGTTCATCGCCCTCTTCGAGGCCGAATTTGTCGAAAATCTTGACGATCCGGTCGGAACCGAACAACCGCATGAGGTTGTCCTCCAGCGAAACGAAGAATTTCGACGATCCCGGATCCCCCTGACGCGAACACCGCCCGCGCAGCTGCCGGTCGATCCGGCGCGAATCGTGACGCGAACTGCCGATCACATGAAGCCCGCCCAGTTCCGCAACGCCGGGCCCGAGCTTGATGTCGGTGCCGCGGCCGGCCATGTTGGTCGCGACGGTGACGGCGCCGATCTGTCCTGCGCGGGCGACGATTTCGGCTTCGTGCTGGTGATTTTTGGCGTTGAGGACATTGTGCGGAATGTTGCGCATCTTGAGCATCCGCGAAAGAATTTCGGAGTCTTCAACCGAAATCGTTCCGAGCAGCACTGGCTGCCCCTTGGCGTGCCGGGCCATGACATCTTCGAGAATCGCGTTGAATTTTTCCCGCTTCGTCTTGAAGATGGAGTCGTTTTCATCCTTGCGGATGCAGGGACGGTTGGTCGGGACGACGGTGACGTTCAGCTTGTAGATCTGATGGAACTCGTTCGCCTCGGTTTCGGCGGTACCGGTCATGCCGGCGAGTTTTTCGTACATCCGGAAATAATTCTGGATGGTGATCGTCGCCATCGTCTGCGTTTCCTGTTCGATCGGAACGCCTTCCTTCGCTTCCAGCGCCTGATGGAGCCCGTCGGAGAAACGGCGCCCCGGCATCAGACGGCCGGTGTGTTCGTCGACGATCATCACCTTGCGGTCCTGAATGACGTAATGGACATCCTTCTCAAAGAGGCAGTACGCCTTCAACAGCTGCGAAAGGTCGTGCAGCCGTTCGCTCTTCGCGGCGAACTCCTCCTGGAAGGTGTTGCGGCGTTCGACCTTTTCGGTGTCGGAGAGGGTTTCGTCCGTATCGATCCGGTTGATCTCGGTGAGCAGATCCGGCATGATGAAGGCGTCCGGATCGTCCGGGGAGATCGTCTTGCGCCCGAGGGCCGTCAAATCAGCCTCGTTGGTTTTCTCGTCGATCGAGAAATAGAGGATCTCCTGCACTTCCTGCAGCATGCCGCGGTTGGAATCGCTCCGCACCCGGGTCTCGAGTTTTTCAAGATCCTTGACGATTTCGCCATCTTCGAGCACGTGCAGCAACTGTTTGTGGGTCGGGAGGCCCAGTTTGACCTGCAGCAGTTTCAACAGCGCCGCTTCGCGGCCGTCCGGAGTCAGATCCTCCTTCGCCAGTTCGGCGCGTGCTTCGCGCACCAGCCGGGAGCAGAGCAGATTCTGTTTTGAATACAGGTCGCCGACCGGCCCGCGCAAATCATCGAACTGGTGCGTGGCCATCGGCACCGGTCCGGAAATGATCAGCGGCGTCCGGGCTTCGTCGATGAGAATGCTGTCGATTTCGTCCACGATGGCATAATAATGATCCCGCTGCACCAGCTGATCGGCTTCCACCGCCATCCCCATGTCGCGCAGATAGTCGAACCCGAATTCACTGTTGGTGCCGTAGGTAATGTCGCACTGATACTGTTCCCGGCGCATCCGGGGCGGCATCTGGTTCTGCAGACAGCCGACGGTCAGACCGAGAAAATGGTAGATGTTGCCCATCCATTCCGAGTCACGCAGCGCCAGGTAATCGTTGACCGTTACCAGCTGACAGTTGCGACCGGTCAGAGCGTTGAGGTAAAGCGGCAGGGTCGCAACCAGCGTTTTCCCTTCCCCGGTGGCCATTTCGGCGATGCCTCCGCGATGCAGGGCGATCCCCCCCATCAGCTGCACGTCGAACGGCACCATGTCCCAGACCAGCGTCTGGCCGCAGACGGTCACTTCGCGTCCCACCAGGCGGCGACAGGCGTTTTTGACGGCGGCGAACGCTTCGCACATCAGGCTGTCCAGCGTCTCTCCGGCGGCCAGACGTGCCTTGAATTCATCGGTCTTGGCCCGGAGTTCCTCGTCGGAAAGCGCCTGATAAGACACCTCGATTTCATTGATGCGGGCAACCAGCGGTCGCATCCGCCGCAGGTCCCGCTGCGATTTGGTGCCGAAAATCTTCTTCAGAATCGAAACAATCATCTACTCTCCCTCTGCAACGTGCAAAACATCCGACACCGCCGGCTGCGACATCGGATGTACTTGGTTATTCGGGACTTGTATCTCCCGCGACTGATTAAACAAAAAATTCCAGGCTCCGTACTTATTTCGATCCGGGCCGCTCCAGCGGAATCCCTTCCCGGCAGCACGGGCAGTTTTCCGGTTCAAAGGTCGGCAGATCCAGTTTCAACGCGCTGTGCAACGGCACGTCAAAAGACGCTTTTCCGCCGGAGCGGTCCACCACCACCGCGACGCCGACCACCTCGCCGCCATGGGCGCGCACGAGATCGATGGTCTGCTGCACCCGTCCGCCTTTGGTAACCACGTCCTCCGCCACCAGCACCCGTTCGCCCGGGCGGATGGAAAAACCGCGTTTGAGAATCAGTTCACCGTTTTCCTTATCCGCGAAAATCGCCCGACAGCCGAGGGCGCGGGCGACTTCCTGACCGACGATGAGCCCGCCGACGGCGGGGGAAATCACGGTTTCCACGCCGCTGTCGGCAAAGCCGGCGGCGATATGGCGGCAGACCTGTTTCGCCTTGTCCGGATATTGCAACAGCAGCGCCGCCTGAAAAAAACGATTGCTGTGCAGACCGCTGCGCAGCTGAAAATGACCGGTCAGCAGTGCTCCGGAATTCTCACAAACGGCAATGACTTCCTGTTCCGTCATGATGTTTACCTTCGTATATTTACAGTCCATGGGTCAGCGGAACGTTTCCGGTGACGAGGGTTCAATCCACAAATGAAAGTCGACTTTGCTGCCGCCGAAGTCCAGCGTAATCAGGGTATTCAGCCGGGTCAGCAGCAGTGCATAAGGAATTTTCACCTCGCCGCCGGCGACATTGACCGACACGTTGCTGTCGCCGAGAATGTCTTCCGCTTCGCGAATGGCCAGCACCAGCTTCAACATCCGGGCGAGTTTTTCCTTGAGTTCCCGGTCCAGCACATAGGGCCGATGGCATTGGGGGCACACTGCCTGAAAATCCCGTTCCGCGACGTCCGCCAGATTGAATTTGACAATCCCGTCGCAGTCAGCGTCGAGGCAGTGAAAATCGATCTGGGCCTTGGCTCCGAGATCGGAAGCGGCGTTATTCATGATTTTTGTCATTTCCTTCGATAAAAACGCCGGCTGCGGCGCCGGCGCCATGCTTCATTGTCATTCCTTCGTTCGGGGGAGAAGAACGTCAATCGGCGTTTTCAAACAAAACCTTGAGAATATTGGCTTCGGAAGGTTCGCCGGCGGTCAGTTTCGCCAGCAGATCGGGGTTGCGCAGTTTCCGGGAGACGCTGCCGAGAAGCTGGAGGTAGGCTTCGGGGTTTTCGTCGGGGGCGACGGTGAAAACCACCACGCGCACCGGCTGATCGTCCTGGCTCTGATAGTCGGCGATCGGCTTTTCGGTAACGCCGACGATCACGATCGGCTGCGGGATGTCGTTGACCCGGATATGCGGAAGCGCCAGTCCATTGCCGACTCCGGTGGTCATCATCTGTTCGCGCTTCCAGGTCATCCGGTAGATCATGTCGCGGCTCAGCTTGGTCAGCTCGGCGGCCTTGGTGATGAGCTCGTCCATGATTTCCAGTTTGGTGGCGCCGCGAAGGATCATCACGGAGTCTTCATTGATGTAACTGGTGAATTCATACTTCATTTTAAACCTCGTTCCTTATTGGGATAGACTCTTTGAGGATATTATAACGCTACATCGTATTTTTTCCAGCAGCATAAACGTTTTTTTGCAGCATTTTGACATGGTTTTCGCCGGGGTACCGGGAGAGAGGCGTTTTTTTCGGTGGGAACGGATTTACTTTCTGGAGACGGCCGGTGGCGCGGGCCGTATTTCCATGGTGTGCGGGAGGGGGCGGAACGACGATTGACTTTCCCGGTTCCGCAACTACTGTAAGAATATGAAAATTCTACTGGCTCCGGATTCCTTCAAACATTGTCTGCGCAGCTGCGACGTCTGCCGGTTCATGGCGGACGGCGTGCGTCTGGTCTTCCCGGAAGCGGAGATTCTCTGTTTTCCGCTGGCGGATGGGGGCGAAGGAACCCTGGACGCGGTGGCAAATGCCCGAGGAGGCGTGCGGCGGCGTTTTACCGTCACCGGCCCGCTGGGAACGCCCCGGGAAACTGAGGCATTGCTGCTGGAAGCCGGGCGGTGCGCGGTTATCGAATGCGCCGGAGCCTGCGGCATCGAGGCGGTCCCCCGGGATCAGCTTTCGCCGTTCCGGACCACCAGTTACGGTGTAGGAGAACTCCTGCGGCAGCTGGAGCAATACGGCGTGGCGGAGACCTGGCTCGGGCTGGGCGGCAGCGCCACGGTGGACGGCGGACTCGGCATGCTTCAGGCACTGGGGGCCAAACTCTTCGATCATGCCGGGTGGGAACTGCCCGCCCCGGCGACCGGCGCGGCACTGCTGCGGCTGAACCGGCTGCTGCCGCCACCGCCGTTGCGGATGCGTCTGCATCCGGCAGTGGATGTCCGCAATCCCTTGTGCGGTCCGACCGGTGCGGCGTGCGTATTCGGTCCTCAGAAAGGCATGACGCCGGAAGATATTCCGCGATTCGACGCGGCACTGCGGCATTATGCGCAGCAAACGGGCGATCCCGGAGAAACACCGGGCGACGGCGCGGCGGGAGGACTGGGGTTTGCCTGCCGCCGTTTTCTCGGCGGATCGGGCGGTTCCGGCGCGGAACTGCTGCTGGAACTGACCGGATTTGACGCGGCCCTGCCCGGGGCGACGCTGGTGATCACCGGCGAAGGCCGTTCCGACGCCCAGACCGCGCAGGGCAAGCTGCCCGCGGTGGTGGCGGAGCATGCCGCCGCCGCCGGAGTGCCGGTGCTGTTGATTTCCGGGGCACTTGCGGCGGACGCGGCGGAATTGCGGACGCGGTTCACGCATCTTGCGGAAACCAGTGTCGCGACATGGACGCTTGAAGAAAACATCCGCCGGACGCCGGAACTGCTGCGGCAGACCGTCGCCCGGGTTCTGGCTTCGTATTTCCGGCAATAACGGTTGTCAGTCGGCGCTTTTGCGGAGCTTCCGGAGCGTATATTGCACGGCGGAAGGACGTTCGGCGCCGGGCGGCAGGTTTTCCAGTTCGGCCATGGAGCGGAAGAGCGCCCGGCAGGCTTCCGGATATTCCAGTCCACCCAATTCCGCGATCAGGCGGATGGCGCGGTCGATCAGCTTTTTGTTGGAAACCGCCACGTGGCTCATCCAGTTGCCGCTGACCCGGCCGAACTTCACCATGGTGCCGGTGGAAATCGTATTGAGCGCCAGCTTGACGCCAAGATGCTCGAAAACCCGCATCCGGGTCGGCACCGGCAGCATCGGCACCAGACAGCCGTCCCCGCGACACGGGCCGAATTCCAGACCCACCGCCAGCGCGAATCCGGAAGACGCCCGCTCAAAGGCGGACTTCAAGGCCGTATCCGGCGTCCCGTAGCTGACCAGCACCGCCGCGTCCCCGCCGGTGGCGAAACGTTCCGGCAGCGGTTCGTTACCGACGGGAAACTTGAGCAGTTCCGCCGCGCCGATCCGGGGCGGTTGTTCCTCCAGTCGCGGTCCGGCCCCCATGTCGCGGTAATCCGCCGAAGTCCATTCAAGGCAGCGCGGTTCCCGCTCCAACGCACGCCGGAACGCCTCCGGCGTGGCGTACAGCGGGTTGCGGACAAAGGCCCAGGGGACGGGAGAGACGGTGTCGTCGCATTTCCGGAAACCGGGCAGCATGAAGGTCGGACTGCGTTCAGTAGTATCGGTGAAAATGTCTAGCATGAAGTCGTCGGCAAAATAGGTTACCCGCCCGCCGGCCCGGTAAATGCCGGTTTCGAAATCAATAAATTCGGCGATGCCGGAAAGCGCCGCGTCGCTCTCCAGATCGTAAAGCAGCCGGGCGAAGGCATCCACGAAATCAGGCGCGGGTTCCCCGTCTCCGGTGAGACGACGGAAAATCAACTCCAGCGCCGCCGAGGCAATGAGCTGTTCCGACGTAGTCGCCTGCATCCGGGTCGATCCGGCCAGGGCCATCGGCCCGCAGGAGAGATCCAGCACCGTAACCGCCGGATTGGTGATCGCCTCCCGGCAACGCTCCAGATGCTGCGTTAGCAAGTCGGCCGGATTGTTGAACAGCAGAAACGCCCGGGCCCCGCGCCGCGTCGCTTCTGCGACGGTACCCAGCACGGAACTGGTTTCTCCGCCCTCGGTGATCGCCACCAGAAGATCGGCGGCGGAAACCTGCCGCTCCGCCACCTGCCGTGCTCCGAAAACAGCGTAGTCTTCAAACGATTCCACGGATTTGACCAATGCAAAATCACCGCCGGTCATGATGCTTTCCACGCCGTCCGCCAGCGTTTCCGCACCGTGCGTCCGGCAGCAATGTTTCCACATCGCCTCCAGCAGGATGCTGAGCCGCCCGGTGGCGCCGCATCCGGAAAAAATGATTCTGCCGCCGTTCCGGAGCGTCTTTTCCCCCGCGTCCGCCAGCGCGGCGAATGACGCAGAATTCAGCACGTTTCCGGCCATCTGCAAAACGTTGTGGTCCACGCGCTGGAGGGTGCGCACGCCTTCGCGGGTGGAGGTTTTGAAATCCTGTTCCAGTGTCCGGGTCAGCGGACTGGATTGTTCCGTCGGCAGAAAGCCCAGGTGAAACGGCGTCTCTTCCGTAAGAAAATGCTCCGCATCGCTGACATAATCGGTCGTCATATCAAAGTTCCTTCCTGATGGTTTATGGAATATAATAAAACGCCGTTTCCGCCGCATTGCAAGTTCCGTCCGGTTGAAAAAGTCCGGGTCTGCGCCATGCCTTCCCCCTGCCCTTTCCCTTCGCCTGCTGTCGCGAGGGAAGAAAAATGGACGCAGCCTCTTGTTTTTCTCTCGGGACCGCATTATATTCCCCGGGAAAACAAAGAATCCAGCAACGCGGAACGGTCCTGACTTTATGGAATATGAAATCGAAATCCACACGCCGCAACGCGAGGCCGAATTCATGGCGGTCTGGCGCTTCAACTATGAAGTGTTCGCCTCGGAATTGCGGATGCGTCCCCGAACCGAGGAGCCCTGGCTCGTCGACCCGTTTCACTACAAGAATCTGTACCGCGTCGCCCGGCACCGCATCACCGGCCGGATCGTCGGTTTGATTGCCGCCCACTGGCAGCCGCCCTATTCCGTTGCCGGTCATTTCGGCCCCGAAGTCGCCGCACCGCCCGCGGAGGGCAGGCTGGCGGAGATCCGGCTCTTCGCCGTGGCGCCGGATTATCGCAAAACCACCGTGGCCGCGCGTCTCGGCATCGCCCTGCTGCTGGATCTGGAGGCCCGGCAGGTAACGGAGCTGGTCATTTCCGGGATTTCCGTTCAGAAGCGGTTTTACGAACGGCTGGGATTCCGCACGACGGGCACCCCTGTCGCCGCAGGCGATACACGACTGTATCCGATGCGCGCGGAATTGCGGACGGTGCTGGGCCGTTGCCGGGAACTGTTGTGTTTTAAAATTGTTTGATTTTCGGCCGCGGAATTGCAATGCACCGCAGGTCAAGTATATTCGTCTTACAGAATTGCTGAAAAACCATCCCTGGAGAAAGGGTGTTTACCATGAAAAAAGAAAAAAAGAAACGCCTCCGCCGCCTCGCGGAACGCAAAGACCGCCGTCACAGCGCCCGTGATGCCCGCCGTCCGACTTTCATCGGCCATATAACTGTAACCGCCTCCGGTGTGGGATTCGTTACTCCGGAGCCGGGAGAAAACGGCGAAACCGCGCCCGATATCTTCATTCCGCCGCAATTTCTGCATGGCGCCATCGACGGCGACAAGGTGCTCGTCCGACTGCTTCCGGAACGGCCGGAAGACGGCGGAGACGCGCGCGGTCCGGCCGGCCGGGTGGAGGAGATTCTGGAGGAAAAACGCCAGACCGTGGTCGGTGAACTGCTCGCCGGGCGGGTCGTCCGGCCATTGAGCAAGCGCCTCCCGGGAGATCTGGAACTGACCGGTCCGCTGCGTGGCGCCAAGCGCGGTGACTGGGTGAAATTGAAATTGATCCGGGGCGAAGAGGATGAAGCTCATCGCGGAAAAATTCTGTCCACCCTGGGCCGTGCCGGATCCGTCAAAGGCGATCTGGACGCGGTCTGCGCCGAATTCGACCTCCAGCCACCCTATACCCAGGAAGAGGAGGAGGCCGCCATGCGTCTGGAAATCCGGCCCATGCCGCGGGAGGACCTGAGGCGACGCTTCACCGTCACGATCGACCCGATCGACGCCAAGGACTTCGATGACGCGGTCTCCGTTGCGCCGGGCAAAGAGACCGGCTGGGTGGAAGTCGGCGTGCATATCGCCGACGTTGCGGCTTTCATCGCGCCGCGGAGCGCTTTTGACAAGGCCGCGGCCAAGCGGGCATTCACCGCCTATCTGCCCGGCCGGACGCTGCCGATGCTGCCGCGGGCGCTGACCGCGAAACTCAGTTTGCATACCGGCGAGGACTGCCCGGCACACTCGGTGCTGTTGCAGGTGGATAAAAAGACCGGACAGGTCATGGAATTTCGCCGTTGCCATTCTCTGGTGCGCATCAACCGCCGGCTGGATTATGAAGTCGTGCAGCGGGTGCTCGACGGCGCGCCGCCGCCGGAGGACTGGCCGAAAACACTGTTGACCGGGGTCCGGAAACTGGCCGCCGTCACCGGCGCCATGCGCCGCTATCGGATGAAGACGGAGGAGTTCATTGATCTGGCCATGCCGGAGATCCGGGTAATCTGCGACGAAAACGCCGATGAAGTCAAGGGACTTGCCCGAAAAATTCAGCGGGAATCGGAATTTCTGGTGGAGGAATGCATGCTTGCCGCCAATTCCGCGGTCGGTGCGGAACTGGGCCGGATCGGCGTTGCCGGCTTGTATCGGGTACATCCTGAACCCGATCCGGAAAAACTCGAAGAATTCGATCAGACCGTCTCCGAATCGTTCGGTCTCCATCCGGGCGATCTCTCCAACCGCCGTCGCTGCCGGCAGTTTATTGAAAGTCTGCCGGACGATCCGCGCCGGCCGGTGATTTTGAGCCTGCTGCTGCGGTCGATGCCCCGGGCGTACTATTCGGAAAAGCCGGAACTGCATTTCGGTCTGGGCAAGAACCGCTACTGTCATTTCACCAGTCCGATCCGCCGTTATCCCGACTTGCTGGTGCACCAGCAGCTGTGGAATTACGACCTGAAACAGCGCACCCGTTCCGGCGCGGTGCTGGCCGCCGTCGCCGCGGATTGCTCGGCCCGGGAGGAAAACAACGACAACGCCTATTTCGCCGCCACCGACCGGCTCAAACTCCGCTACCTGGCGGAACAGCTGGAAAAGACCGGAGAAAATTTCTACGAGGGCATCATCGCCAAAGTCACTTCCAACGGACTGCTGGCCGACATCCCGGCCATCGGGATTTACGGTTTCATCCCCCGGGAAAACCTCGGCGGCGGTTTCTCCCGGAAGGACGGGAAGCTGACCGATCACCAGGGACGGCGCCAGTACCGGTGCGGAGATTTCGTCTATCTGAAACTCTCTCAGATCGATCCCGTGCGCGGATCGGCGGAATTCAAACCGGTCTCCCGGTAAAAACAAAACCGGCGCCGGGAAACCGACGCCGGAACGATCAGACCGCCCTGACGTCTCAGAGCTGTTTGGCCCGGGGATAGCTGCCGAAAACCTTGAACAGGGCACAGCGTTTTTCCAACGCGGCAAAGGCTTTTTGTACGATCTCGTCCTGGCAATGCCCGAAAATATCCACAAAAAAGCAGTACTCCCAGCGCGCCTGCAGCAGCGGTCGGCTTTCGATCATCGACATCGACAATCCCGCATCCCGCAACGGCTCCAGCGCGTCGAACAGCGCCCCGGAACGGTCCTTCAGCACAAAACAGCAGCTGGTCTTGTCGTCTCCCGTCGGCCGCGTCTCCTGATCGGCCACCACCAGAAAGCGTGTGGTGTTGCCGGTACAGTCTTCGACGTTTTCCGCCACCACCGGCAGTGAGTAGCGTTCCGCCGCCGCCACGCCGGCCAGCGCCGCCGCACCCGGCTCCCGCGCCGCCAGTTCCGCCGCGCGGATCGTGCTGGCCACTTCGATCAGGGAAACCGCACTGAAATTCGCCGCCAAAAACCGGCGGCACTGCCCCAGTACCTGCGGATGACTGTAAATACAGCGGATCTCGCCGATCGGACTGAGGCTGAGCAGTTGATGCCGGATCGGCAGGTAATGTTCGGCAATCACGTGAAGCCGGGTTTCCCGCAGCGTATCCAGCGTGGGATTGACCACCCCCTCGGTGGAATTTTCCACTGGAACGCAGCCGTAGTCCGCCCGGCCGGACTCCACTTCCCGGAATACGTCAGGAATGCTGTTGACCGGGATGTAAACCGCCCCATGCCCGAACTTTTCCCGTGCCGCCTGACTGGAAAAAGTACCGTCCGGCCCGAGACAGGCGACCGTCAGCGGCCGCTCCAGCAGCCGGGCACCGGAAATGATCTGCGCATACACCGCCAGCAGCGTTTCGGTGCGCATCGGGCCGGGATTGACCGCGATCAGCTTGTCCAGCAACTCCTTTTCGCGTTCCGGCACATAAATCGGGGCATCGTGGGCCCGTTTCCAGTCGCCGACCTCTTTGATCAGACGGTAACGGGCGTTGAGGGCATTGACAATCTCCTGATCGATCCGGTCGATCTCCCGGCGCAATTCCTGCAAATCCATATGGCTGCGGTCCTCAAAAATAAATAACAACAGATTATTGTTCCATCCGGTGGGATGGAGCATTCTTTTTTTTATATTATACGTTTCCTTTGCGCTTCCGTCAAGCGGCAGTTCCGTGGTCATGGCCGATTTCTGTCTGAATGCCGGTATGATTTTCCGTACCAAACCACCCGGGTGAAACACTTGACAAAATCAGGTTGATCATTTATTGTCTATGCAAAAGGCGGGGATTCGTTTTGAATTCTCCAATCCGGGAAACAATACACCCCAAATTAATGAAGGAGGTTTTGTATGAGATTCAAGGCAATGGGTATGGCCGCCGCCGGAATGTTGCTGGCAGGTACGGTCTCCGCAGAGGTCATGCTGCGGGATGATTTTTCCGCCAACGCCCCCGGTGAAGCGGTCCCTTCCGGCTGGAAACTGTACAAACAGGGGCCGAACACCGGTAAGATTTCCATCCGGGACCTTGGTGACGGAAAACGCGAACTCCTCATTGACGACGAATGCGATCAGAGCGAAATCGGGGTGACCCGCCAGTTTCCGGCAACGGCGGGCAACTACTACCGGATCGCACTCAAGGCCAGACAGCTGAACGAATTGAAGAAAGACGCCGCGTATTTTCAGCTGCGCTTCCTGCCTTCCCAGAAACTGCTGCAACTTCCGATTGCCGTGCTGGACACCGAGCGTTACAATCCGAACGTGATTTCGTTGCAGGCGCCCGCCGGCACCACCGGACTGCAGATTTTCATCTACACCCACAAGGCCCCCAAACCGGCAGTCGCGATCAGCGAGTTCTACCTGGAGGAATCCGCCACCCCCTTCGAATCGTATTCGCCGTGGCCGCAAGAACAGCAGATTCTCAAGCAGGATCCCATGACCAGTCTCAAGCTGGATGAAAAGTCCGGCGCGCCCGTCTACTGGGGCCGCTACACGCAGGGCCCCAAACCCGGTACCATCGAAGTCGCCACTCAGGCGGACGGCCAGACCGCGCTCAAAATGGTCGACAGCGACAATCAGAGCGAAATCGGCATCGAATACAGTTTCCCCGTGGTCCCCGGTCTCTATTACCGGGCCACGGTGGATGCGAAGAACCCGACCGGGGAACGGTGCTTTCTGATGCAGCTTTCCATGTTCCCGGGCAAGCAGCACAAGCAGGTGTTCTTCACTCAGAGTGACGATTTCAAGACCTACACCTTGACGGTGCAGGCGCCGGAAGGCACCAACAAGGGAACGGTGTATCTGTATTCCCACAAACCCCCGACCGGCAGCATCGAACTGCGCAATTTCCAGCTGGAACAGAGCGAACGTCCGTTTGACGAAACCAAGTGAGGCTTTTTATGAAACATCTGATTTTTTCCGCTGTTCTGGCCTGCGGCTGTGTGGCGATGGGAGTGGAGCCGGAAGTCATGCTGCGGGATAATTTCGAATTCTGCGAACCCGGACCGGGAGTTCCGGCCGGACATGAGCTCTTTTTCGGCACCAAATTGACCGGAGATGCGGCCAAAAACACCAAAACCTCCGTCTCCGTGGTGGCCAAGGAGAACGGTCGGGAAGTCGTTGTCGACGACCAGTGCGAACAGACCGGTCTCGGCATCTGCAAGACCTTCCCCGCCGCCGCCGGCAAAACCTATCGGGCCACCATCAAGGCGCGTCCGCTGGATGGCCGCAGTCTCGACGGCTTTTTCATCCAGCTCACCGGTGTGCCGTCCAACCAGAGCCGCTCGGTTCAGGTCGTCGGCCCGGAGGAAGGCGCCGAATACGGCCAGACCCAGGTGATCTTCAAGCTGCCGGAAGGAGATAAGCAGGTCCGGTACTACGCTTATTCGAATTATGGCGGACTGCCCCGCGTGGCCATCGGCGAAATCACCGTCGAAGAGCTGGACCCCTCCGTGCCGGTCGTGCTCATGGATGAAAAGTTCGCGAATAAGCCCGTCAAGGAAGGTCCTCCGAGCGGTCACGGACTCTTTTTCGCCACCAAGCTCACCGGAGACGAGGCGAAGAACACCGCCACCCGGCTTGGCGTGGACAAGGGACTGGAAGGCAATGAACTCTTCATTGAAGACCACTGCGACATGACTGGACTCGGCGTCAACCGGACCTTTCCGGGCACCCCCGGCAAGTACTATCGGGCTACGGTGACGCTGCGGCCGCTGGAAGGCGAAACGGTGAACGGTGCGTTCCTGCAGCTGCGCGGACTGCCTTCGAACAAGGTCAATCAGGTTCAGGTGAAAGCGCCGGCCGAAGGCGAAACCTGGAGTACGACCGCCATCACCTTCCAGCTGCCGGAAGGCGATCAGAGCGTGCAGTATTACGTTTACACCAACTATGAATTGAAACCGGCGGTCGCCATCCGTGAAATCACGATTGAAGAGTGCGAATCGCCCTTCAAATGAAAAGGTGAGCCCGTCCATTGCGGCGGGTTCCCGCAGAAAAAAAACGGACGGCGGCTGAAAAACGCAACCGTCCACTGTAAAAAAAACACCCTTTCCGCGAGCATTGCGGAAAGGGTGTTTTCCTGAAGGAACGATTCAGTCTCCCATCCGGATCGGACGTTTTTCCGCGGCGGAGCGGTAAATGGCGTCCAGAAGCCGCATGACGGTGACCCCCTGCTCCGGCGCCACCAGAAACGGTTCGTTCTTCAGCACCGCGTCGGCGAAGAGATAGTAGCCGCTGCGGCATTCCGGCACCGGCGGATGCAGCGTCATGTCGAACTGGGCGCCGTGGCATTCATGGCAGTATTCCACATCAAATTCATATCCTTCGCGCAGGTTGAACTGTCGGATGCCGCCTTTGGTGCCGAGCAGCTGTGTGGACATGAGTTCGTTTTCCCGGATGTTGGCCGCCCAGGAGGCTTCCAACTCCAGCATGGCGCCGTTTTTGAAGCGGATCATCGCGCAGGCCAGGTCCTCGACGCTGTATTCGAATCCCTTCGCCGCGGCGATCCCCGGTCCGAAGGGCGCGTAGGTGTTGGCCATCACCCATTCCGGTTCCGGATAATCCATCATCCAGAGCGCCAGATCCAGCCGGTGCACCCCGAGGTCGATCAGCGGACCGCCGCCGGAACGCTGTTTGTCAAAAAACCAGTTCCCGGACGCCCCGCCGGAATTGAAACCGCTCCGGCCCAGCCCCGGCACGCCGCGTCGGCGGTGCCAGATGGTGCGGCCGAAATAAATGTCGCCCAGCGCACCGCTTTCAGCCAGATTCTTCATCGCCCGGGACTGGGGATGAAAACGGTAGGAGAAGTTGATGCCGAGTTTCCGATCGCATTCCCGGGCCGTCTGCAGCATGATTTCCGCCTGCTCGGCGTTGAGTGCCATCGGCTTTTCGCACAGCACATTCGCTCCGGAGCGGAGCGCCGCCACCGTAAGCGCCATGTGATCGATGTTCGGCACGGCGATGGATACCACGTCCAACTCCTCGGCGTCGAACATCTCCTGCGCGGTGGGATAGGCGCGGGGAATCGCCAGTTCCTTCTGGTAGTAATGCAGCTTGGGCACGTCGATATCCGCGATCGCCACCACTTCCACATCGGGGTGTTCCCGGTAACCGGCGATGTGATTGCGCCCCATGCCGAGACCGACCACGCCCGCTTTGAGTTTTTTCATAACGGTATTTCCTTTCACATCTTACGGACTTAGAGGCTCTGCACGACACCGGCCTTGTCGGCGGCGGCGGGGTCTTCGGAACGGATTTCCTCAAGCGCATCCACCTTCGGGCAGATGTGTTCGCGCCGGATCAGGGGACGGGCCCAGCGCACGGCGTTGCCGAGCACGCGCAGCACATTGGCGTCGCGGTAAATCGGATAGCTTTCGTGGCCGGGGCTGAAGTAGAAGATCTTCCCGTACCCGCGTTCGAACGTCACGCCGCTGCGGAACACCTCCCCGCCCTCATACCAGGAAATGAACACCACGTGACCGTCGGAGGGAATGTCAAACCGTTCCCCGTACATTTCCACATGCGGCAGTTCGAAATAATCGCCGATTCCCTGCGTGATCGGGTGGGCCGGATCGATGTTCCAGACCCGTTCCCGTTCCCCGACTTCCCGCCAGCGCAGCGAACAGTTCGTCCCCATGAGCGACTTGAAAATCTTGGAAAAGTGCCCCGAGTGCAACACCAGAAGCCCCATCCCTTCCAGCACCTTCCGGTGTACTTTCCGGACGATTTCGTCGGGCACGTCGGCATGACGGCAGTGTCCCCACCAGAGCAGCACGTCGGTCTGTTCCAGCACGGCGTCGGTCAGGCCGCATTCGGGTTCGTCCAGCGACGCCAGACGGATGTCCAGATCATCGGCGGCGATGCCGTCGGCAATGGCTTTGTGCAGGCCGTCCGGATACAGCGACGCCACGCGCGCATTGGTCTTTTCGTGATAAAATTCATTCCAGATCGTAACGCGAATTTTCTGACTCATATGCACCTCTTTTTTTTACGGGAACCGGTTGAATTTCGGAAAAGTTCCCCTCATATTATAATCGCCGCTTCCGGAAACTGCAACCATCCCGGAACAGGCATTTTGTGATATTGCTTTTCCATTTGTGATGTGAGGAATTTTTATGACTGCTCTCGAAAAAATCCGTGTCTGGCAGGTGAACTTCGCCATTCGCCGCCCCCTCCCCGGCGTGCCTCTGCCGCTGCTGCTGGTCGAGGAGGTTCAATCCCATGCCGGGTATCGTATCGGCAGTCGCGACATTCCCGGCGGCCAGCTCTCCATCACCATCGGCGGCACAGGGGGGCTGCTTGTCGGCGACCGGGAAATGCGGCTGCGTCCGGGTATGGCATTTCTGCACAACCACAATGATCCGGCGATCACTTATTTTTTCCCGCCCGGTGCTTCGGAACCGTGGCGGTTTCTCTGGATCGCCTTTGCCGGAGCCGAATCGCTGACGGCCGAAGTCAATGCCCGCTACGGGTATTGTTTCCACCTCTCGCTGGAGCGTGACATCGTCCCGCAGCTGAGCGCCCTGCGGCCTAAAAGCGGTCGCATCGGCGTGGAACCGCTGACCGCCCTCGGCGGCGGCCGCCTGATCTATGAACTGCTCGAACGTCTGGGCGATACGATGGACCGCCCCCTGCTGGACCATCCGGCGGGACGGCTGGCGACCCGGGCACAGGAGCTGGTACTGGCGCACCTTGACCGGGAATTTCCGGGAGCGGAGCTGGCGGACACCCTGTCGCTCTCCCGGGAACACCTGCTGCGGATTTTCCGGGAACAAACCGGCGAAACGCTGCACGCCTATCAGATGAACTGCCGGCTGGAACTGGCCTTGAGTCTGCTGGCACAGCAGCAGCTGTCCTGCAAGGAGGTGGCGCTGCGCTGCGGCTTCCGGCATTACTCAAGTTTCGCGCGCGCCGTCCGCCGCCACACCGGCAGGACCCCGGAAGAACTCCGGGCAAGCCCTCCGATGAGGCTGCATCGGCTTTCCTGAATCGGGGAATGCCCCTCCCCCGTCGCCGCGGCAGCGGAGAAGGAGGAGTGGGAAACGCGGCGAATCACCGCCCCTGCATCATGTTCCGAACGTCTTCTCCGGCGTCTCCGATCGGCTGAATGCCGAAATTTTTGACCAGTACGCCGGCAACTCCCGGGGAAAGGAACGCCGGCAGCGTCGGTCCGAGACGGATGTTCCGGAAGCCCAGCGCCAGCAGCGCCAGCAATACGGCGACCGCCTTCTGCTCATACCAGGCGATGTCAAACGAAAGCGGCAGCTCGTTGACGTCTTCCAGCGCGAATACCTCCTTGAGCTTCAATGCGATCAGCGCCAGACTGTAACTGTCGTTGCACTGGCCGGCGTCCAGCACCCGCGGAATGCCGCCGATGTCGCCGAGAGGCAGTTTATTGTAGCGGTATTTGGCGCAGCCCGCGGTCAGGATGACGGTATCCTTCGGCAGCTTTTCCGCAACTTCGGTAAAATACGCGCGGTCGCGCTGCCGGCCGTCGCACCCCGCCATCACCACGAAACGGCGGATGGCTCCGGATTTTACCGCCGCCACCACCTGGTCGGCCAGCGCCAGCACCTGATCATGGGCGAAACCGCCGACGATCACGCCGTCTTCCAGCGGCGCGGGGGGCGGACAGGTCCGGGCCAGCGCGATGAGGCGGGAAAAGTCCTTCGAATGTCCGTCCCGGCGATCGGGAATGTGCGGCACCCCGGGATAACCGGCCATGCCGGTGGTGAAAATCCGGTTGCGGTAACTTTCCTGTACCGGCGTAATGCAGTTCGTCGTCATCAGAATCGGTCCGTTGAAGGCGGCGAATTCCTCATGCTGCCGATGCCAGGCGTTGCCGTAATTACCGTACAAATGGAGATACTTCTTCAGTTCCGGATAATAATGGGCGGGGAGCATTTCGCTGTGCGTATAGACGTCGATTCCGGCGTCCCGGGTCTGTTCCAGCAGCTCCTGCAGGTCGCGCAGATCGTGCCCCGAAACCAGAATGCCGGGACGCTTGCCGACGCCGGTTCTTACCTCGGTCATCCGGGGGTGTCCGAAGGTTTCCGTATTGGCGGCATCCAGGAGGGCCATGGTTTTCACGGCCATGTGGCCGCATTCGAGCACCAGCGCGGTCAGCTCTTCGGCGGAAAGATCTTTCGTCGTCGCCGCCAGCGCCTTGAAGAGAAACGCATAAATTTCATCGTTCTCTTTCCCGAGCATGGCGGCGTGATCCGCATAGGCGGCAATGCCTTTAAGACCGTAAGTCAGCAGTTCCCGCAGCGAACGGACGTCCTCGTTTTCACAGGACAGCACGCCGAGCGGCGCGGTTGCGCCGGTGGCTCCGGTCAGTGCGCGCGCCCGCTCCAGCTGTGCCGCGATAACCGCTTCGTCGAAATTCGCATTGGTGATCGTCATGAACAGGGACTGCACCAGAAACAACCCGCGTTCCCGGTCCGGCGGACAGGTCAGCGTCATGATTTTCAGCTGCTGAATCAGCTCATCCATTCTTTGTGCGGTTTCCGGCGTTTTGCCGCAGACGCCGCGCACGGTACAGCCGGAATTGCGGGCGGTTTCCTGACATTGAAAACAGAACATGCTCATTTTTATTCCCCCTTCGGTGTAAGACCGGAGAGGATTTCGCCGTTGATGCCGACGATGACCTCCCGCGGTTCAAGGTGTTTTCCGGATTGTTCCAGCGCCCGCTTCACCAGCATGGTGGTGCCGCCGCAACAGGGGACCTCCATGCGGGCGATGGTGATCGACCGGATATCGTGGTGCCGGAAGATTTCCGTGAGTTTTTCTACGTAACCATCCCAGTCCCCGTCGAGTTTCGGACAGAACATCACCAGAATCCGTCCGGCCAGCAGATCACGGTGGAATCCGCCGCAGGCGTGCGCTACGCAATCCGCCGACACCAGGAGATCCGCCCCGTCAAACCAGGACGCAGCCGGATTCAACAGCTTCAGCTGGATCGGCCACTGCCGCAATGCGGAGGCCGTACCGGCAATCGGTCCCGGAGCCGCCGCCGGCACACGCGGCCGCAAACCGGGACAGCCGCCGGCACTACGATCTTCCTCGTGCCAGTCCGGAAACGGCAGACGATGTTCCCGCAGATACGTCAGTGCCCGTTGCAGCAGTTGCTGTTCCCCGTGCGCCTCCAGGTGCCGCAGGTGCGCTTTGATGGTATTGGTCCCCTGCCGGACGATGTTGGCCATAACTTTGTTTTCGTCGTAGGGTTCCGCCTCCCGTTCGACCACCCGCAAGGCGCTGCGGGGGCATTCCCCGGCACAGGCGCCGAGTCCGTCGCAGAAGAGGTCACTGACCAGTCGCGCCTTGCCGTCGATCAGTTGCAGGGCACCTTCCGGACAATTGGGGATGCAGCGGCCGCAGCCGTCGCATTTCGTCTCATCGATTTCCATGATTTTCCGTTTCAAGAGCGGCCTCCTTTGCCTTTTCTCGGATCTGATTCGGGGTCATTATAGAGCCGTTTGCTTAAAAATTCAAGTCGCCCCGCAGCACGGCACAATGGGAAACTTCCGCCAGTTTATAAAACGGCCATGGCGGGGTCGCTGAAAACCCTGAAAAATACTCCGGGATGGCTTTGCTTTTCCTGCCTTGCGGTGTATTGTAATCGGGGCCGGCGCGGAATGCGGGGCTGACGCTTTTTGGCCTGGGTAGCTCAGTGGATAGAGCAGAAGTTTCCTAAACTTTTGGTCGGAGGTTCGATTCCTCTCCCGGGTACCAGTTTAAATAAAAACTCCCCTCAAAACATCATGTTTGAGAAGCGCTCTTTCCGGTTCTGTATGTCCTATTGTATGTAATATGACTCTTGTCTCTGCATTTTTTATGCGTATTCATCACTGGATATCCACCACCACAACAGCCCCGGGGATTTTTCTCAACTGCCGCAGAAAAAATGAAAAATCCGGCATTCTACGCTTGTTTCACAAACGATCCGGAGATACATTATCAGAACGTCGTCGGAGTTCCGTAATGGTGAATCCCGTGAGATTCGGGAGCTGTTCCGCAACTGTGTGAGTGCTCCGCACTCCAGCCAGATCCCATTGCTCCGAAAAAACAACCTTCGACTTGTGCGAGTAACACAAAAGAGGTATCATGCGTCTGCGTTCATCGTCCCGGGCCGGGCAGATTCTGCCGCTTTTTCGAAAAATCATCCCTGCAGTCTGCGCCCTGCTGACATTTCCGCTTCCGGCAGCCGAAGTCGTCCGGGAACAGGCCGGCCGGGTCGTCTATCGTCAGCCGGACGGCATGGAAATCCCCGTCAGCAAGTTTCCCAAACGGGTGATCATCGGGTACGGTTCGCTGGCCAAAGTGTGGGATCTTGCCGGAGGCCGGGCCGTGGGCGTGCCTGACCTGGCGGAGAAAAACGCCCTCCCCGCCTCCATGCGCGATCTGCCGCCCGTCGGTTCCGCCACCGCGCCGAATCTGGAACGGGTCCTCGCGCTGGAGCCCGACCTGGTGCTGCTCATCGCCAAGCTGGAAAGACACCGTTCCACCGCGGAAATGCTGCGCCGGACCGGCGTGGAAGCCGTGTGCGTCAATTACAACAATTATCGTGATTTTCACCAGTTGCTGGACTTCTTCTGCCGCCTCAACGGCCGGACGATCGACGCCGTACCCGCCGCCCGGAAGGTAACCGAAGAGGTGGAGGCCATCTGTGCGAATGTCCGGCAGCGGCGGGGCCCCCGCTGCGCCATTCTCTTCGCCTCCTCGATGGGGTTCGCCCTTGAATCCAGCCGTACCAATACCGGAACCATGGCGGAAATGCTGGGCGCACACAATATTTACACCGCCACCGAGGGGCCGCTGCGCGGCAAATTCAGTTATGAGCAGCTGCTGCTGGACAACCCCGACGTGATTTTCATCATCCCCATGGGAAACGCTGAAGGATTGCGGAAAAAATTCCAGCGGGATTTCGCCGAACAACCCGCCTGGAAAGAGCTGGACGCGGCCAAAAACCATCGCGTCCACTTTCTGCCCATTCAGCATTACCTTTACATGCCCGGCCCGGACTATCCGGAAGCGTTCCGGCATCTGGCCCGGCTGCTGTATCCGGAAATGGAGCCGCAACCATGAGCGTCAGAGATCGGTTGCGAACGCGCACCGGCCGATGGTGCGTCCTCGTGTTCCTCGGTATCCTGCTGCTGGCGGCCATGCTGATCAGCCTCGGCGTCGGCGCCCTGCGCCTGTCTCCGGCGGAGGTGGCCGAAACGCTCTGGCGGCGGGACGGCGGCATTCCCTACCGGATTCTTGCCGATATCCGGCTGCCGCGCATTCTGCTGGGAGCAATGGTGGGCGGGGCGCTGGCGGTGTCCGGCGTCATTCTCCAGGGGGTCATGCGCAATCCGCTGGCGTCGCCGGGCATCATCGGCGTTTCTTCCGGCGGCGGACTGGCCGGCATTCTGATGATGCTGGCCTTTCCCCAGTTCAGCTTTCTGCTGGTCCCGGCCGCTTTTGCCGGTGCGTTACTGACGGCGTTCCTGGTGTATCTGCTGGCCTGGAAACAGGGAGCGTCTCCGGTCCGGCTGATCCTCGCCGGCGTGGCGGTCGCCGCCATGCTGGGCGCATTCAGCAGCGCGGTGCTGCTGTTTCACGCGGAAAAGGCCGGCGGTATTCTGGACTTTTCCATCGGATCGCTGGGATCGGGAAGCTGGCCGAAAATCCGACAGGTGCAATACTATCTGCTGGCTGGTTTCGTGGCGGCCCCTGTGCTGAGCGATCGGCTCAACATTCTGGCCCTCGGAGACGAAATCGCCGCCGGGCTGGGACTGAGGGTGGAATGGACCCGGTTCTGCCTGATCGCCGTCGCCGCGCTGCTGGCGGCGGCGGCGGTTTCCGTTGCCGGGCTGCTGGGGTTCGTCGGACTGATTGCGCCGCACATCATGCGTCTCATCATCGGGTCCGATCACCGGTTTCTGGTTCCCGCGGCGGCGCTCTTCGGCGCGGCGCTGGTGGTCGGCTGCGACACCATCGGACGCATGGTAATGGAGCCGTCGGAACTGCCGGTCGGACTGATCATGGCGCTGCTGGGACCGCCGTTCTTCCTCTGGCTGCTGCGGAGGCATGGCTATGAAGCTTGAACTGCGTACCCTGACCGGGGGATACGGTGCGAAACTGGTGATCGACGGCGTTTCGCTGACGATCCGCGAGCATTCAATCGTCACGCTGCTCGGCCCCAATGGATGCGGCAAATCCACGCTGCTGAAAATGATCGGGCGGATTCTCAAACCCCGGAGCGGCGAAGTGCTGCTTGACGGCAAAGCCATCAACCGGTTCGATACGATACAGCTCGCCCGGCGTCTGGCCCTGCTGCCGCAACAGCAGCACGCGGTACCGGATCTGACCGTGGAGGAACTGGTTATGCTGGGCCGTTTTCCGCATCGCCGCGGGCCGTGGTCGGCCTCCGTCCGGGACCGGGAAGCGGTGAACAAGGCGCTGCGCATGACCCGGCTGGAAACGCTGCGGCGCCGGGTTGTCGGGACCCTTTCCGGCGGAGAACGGCAGCGGGCCTGGCTGGCAATGACGCTGGCACAGGAGCCGGAGCTGCTGCTGCTGGATGAACCGACGACCTTTCTGGACATCTGCTGCCAGTTCGAAATCATTGAACTGGTGCGTTCGCTGAACCGCCAATTCGGCATGACGGTCATCATGGTGCTCCACGATCTGAACCTCGCAGCCTCCTGCTCCGACGAACTGATCATGCTCAAGGATTGCACCATCCGGCATGCGGGGCCTCCGCGCGAGGTCATGACGCCGGAAATTCTGCGCGAAGTCTTCTCCATCGAATCCAGAATCACCTGGTCTCCGGAGGGAATCCCCTATTGCATGGCCCTCGGATCCACACGCGCCATGGAGCCGCCCTGCTGAAATAAAGGCTTTTCTGGTTTTTTCAAGGTTTTTCTGAAAAATCATTTTATGAACCTCAGAAAATCCCCGTAACCAGGCAGGTTGGATGCTGCTGCTGGGTAACGGTATGCCGCAACGCAATACGGCACTACCGTTCCGCATTGCGTCGGAACGGTTGGCGCCGCCGGACGAACGCTTCCAGATCCTTTCCGACAATGATCAGAATCACTGCGACAATGATCAGCGTCATGCCGGCCATGAGCCGGAACGTGAAGGCTTCCTCAAACACGGTCACACCGAAAAATACCGCAGTCACCGGCTCCAGCGCCCCGAGAATCGCAGTGGGCGTCGGTCCCAGCAGATGAATGGCCAGCGCCGTACACCAGAGCGACACCACCGTCGGCAGCAATGCCAGCGCCAGGATATTCCCCCATCCCGACCAGGAGGGGATCACCTGCAGCGACAATCCGCCGTCCAGACGCCAGATGAAAATCAGCAGTCCGAACAACAGCGAATAAAACGTCAGCTTCATCCCCGGCATGCTCTTCAGCACACTCCGATTCACCAACACCATGTAGAGCGCGTAAGTCAGCGCCGAAATCAACACCAGCGCCACCCCCGTCAGATTCAGAGGAGTACCGCCGCCGCCACGATAAAGCAGCCCGATCCCGCACAAGGCCAGTCCGATGCTGCATATTGTCGGCAGCGTGAGTTTTTCCCGGAAAAACACCGCCATGATCACCGCCACCAGCACCGGATACACAAACTGCAGCGTTGAAGCAATCCCCGCATCCATGCGCCGGTAGCTTAAAAAGAGAAACAACGACGATCCGGCAAAAAGCAATCCTCCCCCCAGCAGCGGCGGCACCTCCCGCCATTCCAGCCGGAACGATTGCCGCCGGAATTTCATGACGCCCCCCAGCATGACCATCGCCAGTGCATAGCGGTAGAACAATACCGAATCGGCCGTCATCCCCTCTCCGTAGAGCGGCAGGGTGAAAAGCGGATTCATGCCGTAAGTTGCCGCCGCGACGGCGCCGAACAGCACCCCTTTGAATTTCACGTTCATATTACCGGAAAGCCGTCGCACCGGCGCGCGTCATGGTGTTCTCGCCGACACCATGCGGCACCGGCGGCAGCTTTCCTCTCCGCCAGCTTCAGCTCCGAACCTGTCCCTCGCCGCGCACGAGGAATTTCGTCGTCGTCAATTCGTCGGCGCCCATCGGTCCGCGCGCGTGCAGTTTGTCGGTACTGATGCCGATCTCCGCCCCCATGCCGAATTCGCCGCCGTCGGTGAAACGGGTCGAAGCATTGTGATACACGGTGGATGAATCCACATTGGCGAAAAACTTCTCCACGTTTTCCGGAATTGAACTGATGATCCCGTCGCTGTGTTTGGAGCCGTAAGTATTGATGTGTTCGATCGCCTGATCGACATTCTCCACGATCCGCACCGACAGAATATAGTCCAGATACTCGTTGTGAAAATCATCTTCCGACGCCGGTTTGGCTTCCGGCACCAGTTTCCGAAATTCGTAACCACCGCGCAGTTCCACATGGTTGCGCCGCATCGCTTCCAGAAACGGCGGGATGAACCGTTCCGCGATCTGCCGGTCAATCAGCAGTGTTTCCAGCGCGTTACAGGCGCTGGGACGCTGGCATTTGGCGTTCTCAACGATCTTGACGGCCATATCCAGATCGCATTCGCGATCGACGAAAAGATGGCAGACCCCTTTGTAATGCTTGATCACCGGAATCGTCGATTCCGCCATGACCGCCCGGATCAGCCCTTCGCCGCCGCGCGGAATGACCAGGTCAATATAGCGGTCCATCTTCAGCATCAGATTGACCGCCGCCCGATCCGTCCACGGCAGCAGCTGCACCGCGCCGTCCGGCAGACCGGACATGATCGCCGCCCGGTTCAGCACTTCGGCGATGGCCTGATTGGAATGAAACGCTTCGCTGCCGCCCCGGAGAATCACCGCGTTGCCGGCCTTGATGCAGATGCCCGCCGCGTCCGCGGTCACATTCGGGCGGGATTCATAAATAATGGCGATCACGCCGAGCGGAACCGTTACTTTGTCAATACGCAAACCATTGGGACGCACCACACTGGAAATCACCCGACCAACCGGGTCTGTCTGCGCTGCCACTTCCCGCAACCCGAGTGCCATCCCGTCGATTCGGGCGTCGTCCAGCCGCAGCCGGTCCAGCATGGCGCTGGTCAGCCCCGCCTTGAGACCGCCGTCCATATCCAGGGAATTGGCTTTTTTAATAGCATCGCGGGCGCCTTCGAGCTCGTCCGCCATGCGGTTCAGGCAGGCGGTCTTGGCCGCCGGGGCCAGAACGGCCAGCGCCCGGCTGGCTTTGACGGCTTTTTCTCCCATGCGCTGAAGCGCTTCCCGCATATCTTCCAATCTGGCTGTCATGACTCCTGAACTCCTCTTGCTAGGACCTTGCATTGGCATTTCGAGATGGTTATAAAATACTGCCTTGCGGCATAAAATCAACTGGTTTTTGGGGGGAGCACATTGATTTTTGCAGAAAGCGGATTATTTTATGAAGTATTTGATTTTTCAAGAAATCCAATTTCTCAGAATTCAAAGGGAATCCAGCATGCCGGTAGATATTCTGGTGGGCACCCAGTGGGGTGACGAAGGCAAAGGTAAACTCATCGACGTCCTGACCCGGGATGTGGATATGGTAGTGCGGTTTCAGGGCGGCAACAACGCCGGCCACACCGTGGAAATCGGCAGTGAAAAATATGTATTGCATCTGGTCCCCTCCGGGATTTTCCGTCCCGGCGTCCAGTGCCTGATCGGCAACGGCGTGGTGGTGGATCCCATCGGACTGATGCAGGAAATGCAGGATCTGGCCCGCCGGGGCATTGATGTCGCCGGAGTGGAGTTGTCCAATCGCGCGCATCTGATTTTCGAATACCACAAGCGCGCGGATGCCCTCCGGGAATCCGGCGCCGGTGCCATGAAGATCGGTACGACGAAACGCGGCATCGGTCCGGCTTACGCTGACAAGGCGCATCGCTGCGGCATCCGCGGTATCGCCCTGACGGAACCGGAACGGCTGGAACGACTCTTCCGTGAACAGGCGGCGAAATACAATCGCCTCTTCGTCGAGGCCGGAATCGATCCTCTGGATATTGACGCCGAATGGCTCAAGGTGGCCGAGGCTGCCCGTTATCTCGCCCCCTACGTCGGCGACACGGTGGTTTCCATCAACGAAGCCATCCGGGCCGGCAAGAAGATTCTCTGCGAGGGGGCACAGGGCGGGTTGCTGGACATTGATCACGGCACGTATCCTTTCGTCACCAGCAGCAACACCGTCGCCGGCGGCGCCTGTACCGGCGCGGGTATCGCACCGCGCCACGTCGGCGATGTCTGGGGCGTGCTCAAAGCCTATACCACACGTGTCGGAGAAGGGCCTTTCCCGACGGAACTGTTCGACCAGGCGGGAGAAACCCTGCGCCAGGTCGGCCGGGAATTCGGCGCCACCACCGGTCGTCCCCGCCGCTGCGGCTGGTTCGATGCCGTCGCCGCCGGATATTCCTGCATGATCAGCGGAGTCAACAAACTGGCAATCACCAAACTGGACGTGCTGGATCAGCTGCCGGAACTCGGCATCTGCACCGCTTATGAAGTGGACGGCGTCCAGACGCCTTATTTCCCGGCTTCCACCGAAGCGCTGGCCAAGGCGAAACCGGTTTATGAGTGGCTTCCCGGCTGGCAATGCAGCACGGAGGATGTTTCCTGCTGGGAAGATCTTCCGGAAAATGCCCGCCGGTATCTGCAACGCCTGGCGGAACTGGTCCGGGCGGAAATCGCGATCGTTTCCGTCGGTCCCCGCCGCGACCAGACTTTCGAGGTTTGACATCCCGTTCGCCGTGAACGGCATATAAACGGACCGGCGGGCGGAAGCCTTCCGGCCCTTTTTTTCTTTTTCTGAACAGCGTTTCCCGGGAAGACGTCGGCATGAAAAAACAATTTGGAAATACCGAAAGCAGCCTAAAAAATCTGCTGCGCTTTCTTGCCGGCTTCGATTATGTCCAGCTTGGCGCCATGGGTGCACTCCTGGGGATCGGCGTACTGTTCATCTATTCTACCGGCATTCAAATCGGCACCGCATGGGCAGCGGGATTGTACCTGAAACAGCTGCAATGGATCGCCGTTGGTTTCTGCTGTTACCTGATCCTGGCGCTGGTGGATTATCACAAGCTGCTGATTCCCTCCATCGTCTTTTATCTGGGATGTCTGGTGCTGCTGGTCATGGTGTTTCTGATCGGGGTTACGGTCTTCGGCGCCCAGCGCTGGATTCACGTGCCGGGCCTGGGAATGCGGCTGCAACCCTCGGAAATGACCAAAGTCGCGGTCGTCATGGTCCTGTCCGCGCTGCTTTCAAGCCGGATGTTCGCCATTGACGACGAAGGGGAACGCGGCGGCAGCCGCCGGTCCGGCCAAATGCTTGGTCTGGCGGTGGCGGCGCTGGTGGTGGCTGTGCCGTTCCTGTTGATTGTCAAACAGCCGGACCTGGGCAGTGCCCTGATCCTGCCGCCGATCGGCGCGGCGATCGCGTTCGTGGCCGGAATCCGCTGGAAGGTGCTCGCCTGGGCGTCGGGCATTTTGCTGATCGTCTTCACCGCGGGCGTGATCAATGAGTTCCTGCCGAACCGTTCCATCGACGACCAGGGCAAGGAGGTCATCACCTACGGCATCCATCCGCTGTTGCGCGGTTACCAGAAGGAGCGGCTCCTGACGTTTCTCGACCCGGAACGCGATCTGGCACACCGAGGGTACAATCAATTTCAGGCCAAGCTCGCCGTCGGCTCCGGCGGCATGACCGGCAAAGGCATCGGTCAGGGCACGCAGAACCTGCTCGGCTTCCTGCCGCAATCGGTCTCCAACAACGACTTCATCTTTTCGGTCATCGCCGAAGAAACGGGATTTCTGGGCTGTCTGGTGTTGCTGGGAATCTATCTCCTCTTGTTTTATTCCATCATCCGCACCGCCGTGATCGCCGCGGATCCATTCGGGCGTTATCTCTGCATCGGCATCGGCACGATGATGTTCACGCATGTATACGTCAATATCGGCATGAGCATCGGACTGTCGCCGGTTACCGGACTGCCGCTTCCGTTCGTCAGTTACGGCGGGTCCTTCATCCTGACCGGCATGGCGGCGCTCGGCCTGCTCCAGTCCGTGTACCGCTACCGGACGCGGGAAGACTGAGCCACTTACGCCAGCAGCCCGTGCAGGGCGCGCTTGTCGTCGGAAGAAAGGCGCTCCCAGTCGGCAAGATCGGTAGTTGAATCTGTGCAGCCGCTCTTTTCCAGCGCCGTCAGCACCGACAGCAGGGGATCTTCCCCGCAAATAATTTGATGGGCGCTTTCCTGAAGATACCAGTCCCGGGCGGTCACCCGGGAGCCGTCCCGGGACACGACAAGATCATCTCCCAGCCGTTCCAGCGTCAGCGACGTCTCCTCGATGCCCCCGGCGAAAAACAGTATCATGGCGCCGCCGGCGTTGCTTACCGTATCAATTCCCCAGTCCGGCGTGAAGACGAAAGTATCCGTGCCTCCCCCGCCAAGAAGCAGATTGTCGCCGACATTGCCGTACAGTCGATTGTCGCCGGAGTTTCCCTCCCCGCACAGGTCGCCGGTCCCCAGAAGTTTCAGATTTTCCACGTGATCCGCCAGTTTCCAGTCGAGAAAAGACAGAACGGTATCCTCCCCTTCCCCTGCCCGTTCCACGGTCTGGTCCCCCGCCTGGTCGACCACATAAATGTCATCTCCCCGTCCACCCACCAGCCGGTCGGCGCCGTCGCCGCCGTTGAGAAAATCATTTCCGTCCCCCCCCAGAATGACGTCCGCCCCGGCGTCTCCAAACAGCAAGTCGTTTCCGCCGCCGCTCCAGAGTACGTCGTCACCATCACCCCCGCGGATTACCACGTCGCCGTAAGCCCATGTCGCACTGCTGAGATCCACCACATCGTCGCCGCCGCCCGCGCGGATTTCCTCGATGTTCGCCAGCCGGGGAGTTCCGGCGGTGCCGGGAGCCGGCAAATACCGGTTGTCCAGCAACAGCGCATCGCCGTCTCCGGTCAATTCCAGCACATCGTACCCGTCGCCGCCGTCAAAATGGTCGTAGGACCGGTTCAATCCCCCCAGCGAAACCGTCTCCCCCTCCTCCGGATGTTCCGGGCTGCCCGCATAGCGGGCCCGGTAGCAGCTGCTCCACCGGGAGTCGGTCGCCGCGAAAAAGATCCGATCGTCGCCCGCACCGCCACTGATGGTTTCCGCGGTTTCGTAGACCGCCTGGTTCAGCGTGACCGCAGCTCCGGTCGTCCAGGCGCTTTCCAGACCATTTTCATCCACATACATGATCCGCCAGTACAACTGATCTCCGCGCAAATTCACCAGCGTCAGACTGCCGCCCTGCACCCATTCCGCGGGTGCGTTCTCCCAGTCGGCGGAAGGGCTGTACTGTACCCGGTAGCGCCTTCCGGAGACGGCAGTCCAGCGGAGCGTTACGCGATCGCCGGAAATCTCCGGCATACCGGTTTCCGGTGCGGTCACCGCCACCCGGATTTCGCGGACCACGCTCCAATCGCTGCGGTTACCGGCGTTGTCCACCGCACGCACCCGCCAGTACCAGAGCCCGGCCGGCATGGTAAAAAGCGTCACTTTCGAATCCGCCACAGACCGGGTCTGCGCTTCGCTGAAGTCGGCGTTGAGCGAATACTCCAGTTCATACTCTCGCACTCCGGATGGGTCGACGGATTTACTCCATTCGCAGCGGACCGTCTCTCCGTAAACCCGTGCGTCCCAGGTCAGTGGCGCATTCGGCCCGGTCAAGTCGTGATAGACTTTTCTGGCCGCACTCCAGGCTCCCTCATTGGCGCTGCGGTCCACCGCCCGCAGGCGCACCCAGTAATACCCTTCCCGGTCGAGGGGAATTTCCGCCACCCCCTGCCAGACCTCCTGCGAAACCGCGTCCGCGAAATCCTCGGTTGTCGAATACTCCAGCATGTACAGCAGCGAATCCTGATCCTCCATGTATCGCCAGGTGCAGACCAGCGCCCCATCCTGAGAAGTCGCGGTAAAGTCGAATACCCGTTCCGGCGGCGTCCGGTCCACGGTGACGGCATAGCCGTAAACCCATTGTCCATCCATGCCCGCCTTGACCCGCCAGTAATAACTGCCCTCCGGCAGCTCGTCCGTGGAAAAATGCGTATCCGTTGTCCAGGCGGTCTTGACGATGGTCCCGTTCAGAAAACCCGCCGTGGTGGAAAATTCCAGAACGTACCGCAACTCGCCGTCCTGCTGGCCGTCCCAGGACAGGGATACGACGCCCTTTGCGGTTTCGGCGTTCAGGTTGGCCGGCAGCGGTACCTCCGGCACGGTGGGCGGGCTCAGGGTCACAATGTACGTGTTGTCCCCGGTACCCGTGCCGCCGCCGGGATTCCCGGTAATTTTCAAATAATAGTCAACCCCATACTCTGCGTTCAGAGTCCAGCTGACGTGGGGGCTCAGCAGCGAGGAGTAAAGCGCCTCGTCGCCCCGGTAGACAGTCAATTGCACCGCACCGGCGGAATATGTTTTCATCATATCGACGGAGATGACGATCTCGCCGGTTTCCCGGGCGGTGAACACATAATAGTCATTGTCCCCCACCGCGTCGATATTGCCGTAACGCTGGACGGTGGCCCCGGCGACGTGGTTGATCAACCGGGCGTCCGCCCGGGTTTCGTCCTCTCCGGAAAACACCTTATCATACTGCTTGATTGCCGTGAAGCTATACAGATAGACACTGTTCCCCAGTCCGTGATAGTTGGACAAATAGCAGTGTCCGTAAAAGGAATCATACCGGACCTCGACGCGGTAGAGGTAGTTGCGCGCCTCCGCCCGGTCACCGGTCACGATGTTCTTGTCATCATCGGAATCGCTGATCCACAGGTAGAAACGGTTGTCGATCCGTTCATACCCCCAGGCGGTGATGGCATGGGCGATCGCGCCCTGCAGATTGAGCGTAATACCATACCCGCCCTGAAAAAAACCGCTTAACTGGCTGGTAACCTCAGCAAAAGAATATCCCTGCGTCTGCCGATACACCACAAAGTCGGCCGGATTCAATCCGGGGAAAAAATTGCCCCCGCCGGGCGTGGGTTCGTATGGCGCGCCCCAATAAACCGAGCCGGCGATCCACCAGTAAGCGCCGGATTCCGGAAAGCCGCCCACATCCGGCCAGCAGCTGCGCAGATAGTCAAATGCCCGGTCCTCGTTGGCGAAATCAGCCATCCCGTTGACCGTCCATCCGCCCCAGGTCAAAATATTGACGGCGGCCGCGGCCCAGCAGAGATCATCATCCCCTTCGTCGGAAATGGTTTTCTCCACGTCGGCGAAATAACGTCCGCCGGAAACCGTCGTCAGATATTCATGTCCCCACAGATTGGAAATCAGAAAACTTTCATTGCCGGTCAAGGCGCCCGCCGCACTCAGAGCCGGAGCGCAATCAACAAGGCCGTCGACGGCCAGGGAAAGCTCCAACATGGTTCTTTTCCTTCGATTCGGGGTTTGGAATCCGGATCTCTCTGGGAAAATATAAACGGCCGCTCCGGATACTGCAAATATTTTTTAGGATCTTTTTAACAAAAAAAATGCAGAAGGGCCGACATCTGAGGCCGGAACCTTCTGCGTTTTGTCTTTTTGCAGAATCAGAAAAATTCTTTCATCGCGCCGATCCAGGCGTCGGCCAGACGCTGATGCCCGGCCGCGGTCGGGTGCACGCCGTCGCCCAGCCAGTAATCCGCCGGGGCTTCCTGAACCGCCGCGTCAAAGATTTCCTGAGCGGGCACAAAAGCGGTATGAAACTCCTCCGCCAGTTGCCGCACGATCCGGCGGCGCTGATTGATTTCCTCCACCCATTCCCGCGTCACCACTCCGGTTTCCAGTACGAACGGTTCGATCAGCAGCAGCCGGATGCCCGGCCGGGCCGTCACGGTCCAGTTCAGCAACATCCGGTAGAATTCCCCGTAACGCTCCACCTCCACCCCGTTGTTTCGCTCGAATTCGTGCCAGGTATCGTTGACACCGATCAGAATGCTCAACACATCCGGCTTCAGATTGATGGCATCGATTTTCCATCGGGCGTACAGGTCCACCACCCGGTTGCCGCTGATGCCGCGGTTGAAGAAGAGCAGATCCTCACCGGGACGGTCGGCCCGCAGTCGTGCCGCCACCAGGGCCGGATAGCCCGCTCCCAGCTGATCATTCGGAAGTTCCGTGTCGCGGCCCCGGCCGCAGTCAGTAATGGAATCCCCCTGAAACAACACCACCTGATTTTTCATATCCACTCCTGTTCCTTAATCGTGAACGCATTTGCAATCGATTGGCATTCAGCGCAGAATCACACTGCCGTCAAACGACAAATCAAAGGTATTACGCGTATCGCCGCTGCGTTGCGCACTGATGATGGCACTCTGCAGCATTCCCAGCAGATAGCCGATTCGTCCCCGATCCGGCATGATCGCCCGGTACAGATGCTGATTGCGGTACCGCAGGGAAAACTCCAGTTTGCCGGGCGTCGCGACGTTGATATAGATGACGGCAATGTCCGGATAACTGCGGATCGTGTTCATCAACAATTCCAGCGCCGGCAACGCCGGCTCGAAAACCGATCCCGGTGTCGGAGTGCTCCCCGCGCTGAAGCCGGTAATAACCGGCAGCCGCACCGAAATCTCCATCGCCTCGAAACGCGACATGACCACGCCATGGGAATCCACCACCCATTCCGAACGAGGGTTGTTCAGCGAAGCCCGGGGAATGCGCTCCACGATGGAAACCGCTATGGTGTCCGGAAGAATCCGACTGACTTCCGCGCTTTCAACCGCGGGAATCCGGAGCAGTCGCTCCCGGATTTCACCGAGGTTCAGGGCAAAAATATTATCCGTGCCGACCTTCAGATTCAGCGTGGCGGCAAGCTGATCACCGCGTCCGGACCAGTAACCGGGCCCGTTGGTACGCAATTCAAAACGCCGCAGCCGGAAGTGATCATTGCGGGTGAACAGCAACCGCCCCGCTGTCACGAATCCGAGCCACCCCAGGCCGACAACCGCCATCAGCAGCAGTACCAGCAGCAGGACATTGCGCTGCCGGGAACCGTTTTTTTTCTGATTTTTCGCTGTTTTCGGACTGTACTCCGCCATGCTCCCGATCATCCAGATGAGGACAGCCGCCGGACGGCGCCGGACGGCCGACTTACAAGAACTCCGTCATGTGTGGTAATATAAGCGCTTTTCCTGCGTTTTACAGCGTGCCCCGCTAAAAAACCCGGATTTTTACCGGCGGTGCCGCCCCGGAACCGGATTTTTCCGGCGCCGGACGTTATCGTATTGCAAAATCTTTCTCCGGAAAGACAGAGGCGGTTTGTATTTTTTCCGCCGCCGTGTAGATTACGGGAAATTCAACAAACGAGGGCTTTTTCTGGAATGACGACCATGAGCGCACACCAGCTCCCGACACACCGCTTCCCTGCCTTCCGTCCTCCCACCTGGAATCTGCCGGCCGCCGCGCCGCCGGGGATTTGACGGAATCTTTTCATCACGACAACTTGTCGTTTTCGGTTCTCCAGTTGAATTTTTCCATAAACAAGTGAGTTTTACTGTATGAGCCAACCCAATATTCCGCCGCGCCTGATCCGGCGCTACATGAATTACATGATCGTGGCCGCGCTGATCTGGTGCTTCTTCGGAGCGGTGGTCAGCGGCCCGCTGCAGGCAGGGTTGCTGCTGTCCTTGCAACTCAGCAAGGCACAGATCGGTTTTGTCATGTCCCTGAGTCTGCTGTTTCTGCCGATGCAGATGATCGGCGCCCTGCTGCAGCAACGGTTCTTTCACCGGAAGAAATTCTGGTTCTGGAGTATCCTCGTGCATTATTCCTGCTTTCTCGGCATCGCGCTTCTGGCGGCCCTGTGGCTGAAAATCCCCACAACGGTCGCCGTCGCGCTGTTCATGGCCACCTATGCTCTGAGCCAGCTGGCCGCCCAGCTCTCCAGTTCGGTCAACTGGGCGTGGACCGGCGATATTGTACCGCCGCGGGAAAGCACCGCCTTCTGGAACCGCCGCAACGGCCTGGCGTTGATCGGCAGCATGGTCGCGGGCATCGTCATGGGCAAAATGGCGGACCTGCTGGGCAAGGACAACCGATCCACCTATGCCATTCTCACCGGTGTCGGCGTGCTCTTCGGTTATTTATCGATGTTTTCCAACATTCTCATGCCGGACCCTGACCCGTATCAGAAACGTGAAGAGTCGCCGTGGACGCAGATTCGTTCGATCCTGACCAACCGGCAATTCCTCTGGGTAACGGCCTTCTTCAGTTTTCAATCCGCCTTCGCCTGGGTCTCCAGCGGCTTCATCTACGTGTATCTCCAGCAGGAAATGAACTTCACGATGACCTCGGTCCAGGTGCTGGCGGCGGTGGCCTGCGCGGTGGGATTTCTGGCGGCGTACTTCTTCCGGATCATCGGCTCGAAGTACGGGAACAAGCCGGTGCTGATCCTCTGCTCCGTGCTGAAATCCGGAGAATTCATCCTGTACGGCACGTTGCGCCCCGGCAACGGCATTCTCGACGAAATCGGCGCATGGGCCCTCAACAATCTTACTTCCACGTTCGGGCTGGAACACATCGCGCTCCAGCCGGGATTGATCAGCACCCTGCCGGTCTTCATGGCGGGCGGCTTCGTGAACATCGGCATCGGCGCCTCCCAGATGGCGATCATCACCTCGACCGGGAACCGGCGGGAACGCAGTCTGTCGATCGGCGTCTTTTATTCGCTGGTGGGGATTGCCGGATTCGTGGTGTCCAGTCAAAGCGGGCTGTTATACGAGTACTTCGACTCGCTGGAAATCATCCGGCAGTCGCGTTTCACGTCCTTCAACATTCTGTCGCTGATCACGGCACTGGGGTATTTTCTGAGTGTGTTTTTCATTGCCCGGTTCCGGGAGGACGGTTCGGTGCCGACGGTCAATGTGGTCCGCACGCTTTTCTCGGCCAACCCGGTGCGTTCGATCTATCATGCCCATCTGCTCTCCCAGCCGATGACGGAAATCGGCCGCGTGGAAACCCTGCGCCGGGCGCAGGGCAAACTCATCTCCAACGAACTCATCCATGATCTTTACAGCCCCTCCAGCCGCATCCGGGACGGCGCACTGCTCAATATCTGTCGCCTGGAGGGAGAAGTTCCGCCGGAGTTGACCAGAGAATTGCAGAAATTGATTGAAATTCCGGAAATCGGACTTCAGGCCATGGCCGCCCGGACCATCGGCCGCCTGAAACTGACGGAAGCCGCGCCGATGCTGATCCGCCACTTTCACGACAGCGACATCGCGCTGGCACAGTCCTGCATCTTCGCCGCCGGACTGGTCGGCGCACCGGAGGCGGAGGCTCCGTTGTGCGAGTTGCTGGACAATCGTCGTTACCAGCTGCTCTGGCCGCTGGCGGGAGAAGCGCTCAGCCGCATCGGCGACCATCGTCACGTCCGGAGGGTGTTTCCGATCCTCGCCAACGAAAGTTACTGGGTTCTGCGCCAGCAAACGCTGATTTCCCTGTGCCGGCTGCTGTTGCCGGACAAATCCACCGCTCATGCGATCTTCGAAGCCGAGGAACACCTCCCCGGCTCCGAGATTGAACGCCTGCTCCGGCTGATCTGCCAGCATCCGCTCTGGCACGCCGCCCCCGCCGACCGTCCTGTTTTCGAACAGGTCATAGGAGAATACGACCGGGACGCCTACACCAGCTGTCTGGAACTGCTGCTGCCGCCCCAGCTGGAACTGTACGGAATCCGGCGCCATCCCGGCCAGTCGCCGCAACAGTTCCTGAGTGAACGCTTCAGCACGGGGCGCATGCGTGAACCCGGCTTGAATGCGGACAGTTACCCCGCGGCCAATCTGTGGCTGCAGTTGAAACTATGGGCGGAATTGCGTTACGACACCGACGGCACGGACCGTTTTCTGCTGCTGGCGGCGCTGACGGCGGCGGAAAAACTCCTGACATTCCGACAAAACCACGACGGAGAGTTGTAATTTTCCGCGCATCGGTGTATACTGCATCCAGGATCGGCAAGGCGGTCCGACACCATCGGACCGCCTTGCGAAGAGGAGCGATCCGGGATACGGCGGCGTCACGCCGGCCGTTTCCACATTATCACGCAAAACGGGAGAAACTGCCGATGAAAAAAACGTTCGTACTGGACACCAACGTCCTTCTGCACAGTGCCCGAAGCATGGAATCGTTTCAGGACAACGACGTGGTCATCCCCATGGCGGTGATCGAAGAGCTGGACAAGTTCAAGAAAAATCAGGACGAACTCGGCCGCAACGCCCGGCAGGTGATCCGACGACTGGACAGCCTGCGTGAGGCGGGCAATCTGCAGCGCGGCGTGCCGCTGACGCGGGAGGATACGACGGCTACCGGCAAACTTTTCGTACTGGCCGCGGCCATGCTGGGAGATCCGGAGTCGGAAAAGGAGATGAATCAGATTTTCCGTACCGATCTCGGGGCAGACACTCCGGACAACCGCATTCTTCAGGTGGCCTTCGCGCTGCATAAGCAGAAGAAAAACGTGGTTTTCATCAGCAAGGACATCAATTTGCGGCTCAAAGCCGATGCGCTCGGTCTGAAAGTCATGGATTTCGAGCGGGAAAAGGTCGATTATGAAACCTTATACACCGGCTTCCGCAACATCAACTGTCCGGCATCCGTTATTGACGCCCTTTACCGTGAACGCACCGCGCCCGCGGAAAAGTACCACCTGCTGCCCAATGAATTTGCCGTGTTCCATGCCGAAGGCTCCCGGCAGTCCGCCATCGCCCGCCGGAAAGCCGACGGCAAACTGCACCTCATTGAACACCAGGTTGACCAGGTCTGGAACATCACGCCGCGCAACAAGGAGCAGCGCATAGCGCTCGAACTGCTCTGCGACCCGTCCGTGCAGCTGGTGACTCTGGTCGGCGGAGCGGGTACCGGCAAGACGCTTCTGGCGCTGGCCGCCGCTCTTCAGGCGACGCTCCGGGAAAACCAGTATGAGCGAATTCTGGTTTCCCGCCCGATCATCCCACTCGGCAACGACATCGGCTATCTGCCGGGCGACAAGGGATCGAAACTGGCCAGCTGGATGCAGCCGATTTTCGACAACCTTCAGTATCTGCTTCAGAGCGAAACCCGGGACAAGCCGCGCAGCTCTTCCCATATCACCACGGACAGTTTGCTCAACACCCATCGTCTGGAGCTGGAGGCGCTGACCTATATCCGGGGCCGCAGCATTCCGCGCCAGTTCGTGATCATCGATGAAGCCCAGAACCTGACCCCGCATGAAATCAAAACCATCGTCAGCCGGGCCGGCGAAGACACCAAAATCGTCCTGACCGGCGACCCTCACCAGATCGACAACCCGTATCTGGACGCCTCCAGCAACGGTTTGACCTGTGTGTCTGAACGACTGAAGGGGTATCCGATTCACGGCCATATTACGCTGACCCGGAGTGAACGCAGCGAATTGGCCGCCCTGGCGGCGAAACTGCTGTAATTCATGCCTCCATGCCGGCGGCGCCCACCTCGCGCCGCCCGATCCATCCTAATACCGTTTCCCATTCGGGAAATGGTATTTTTTTAGAGTTTTTTTTTGGTTATCCGGACTTCGTCCGGTTGTATTCTTCGAAAAGCTATGGCATATTGCCGTAACACCCGTTTTCAATTGACTTCAAACCGAAAGGAGGACACCTGACCCATGGCGACAGAAACGCAATCTTCCCCGGAACCTCAACAGAAAGTATGGCGCGTCGGCACGCTGACCTACACTTTTGCCGGACTGGTCACGTTGTTCTGCTGGCTGCTCGGCGGCGACTTCGCCTGGGCAATGAAAGACCGGGCCATCAGTCCCGCGGCAACGCTGCTGATCCGCGAATTCGGGGTCTCCGACCTGGTTTACTCATTGATCATCATTGCATTTCCTAATTTTACCAATATTTTCCTGATGCCGATGATCAGTTACATTTCCGACCGGCACCGGGGGCGTTTCGGACGACGCATTCCGTTTCTGGCATTCACCACGCCGTTCATCGTCGTCGGCGCCTGCGGGTTGGGTTTCTCCCCGATGCTCGGAAGGTGGTTGTCTGAAGCCTGCGGCGGACCGGAAGTCATGTCCGTCAATCTCGCCAGTGTAATCTGCTTCGGCGTATTCTGGGCGTCACTGGACTTCGGCCAGACGATGGCGGGGGCGCTTTCCGGTGCGTTGGTCAATGACGTGGTGCCGCAGGAACTGCTGGGACGCTTCTACGGGCTTTTCCGGGCGATCAGTCTGCTGGCCGGTATGATTTTCAACTACTTCCTGCTGGGCCTGGTGGAAGAAAACTACATGTTGATTTTCCTCGGCGTGGGCTTGTTCTACGGCTTCGGACTGCTCTGTTTGTGCTTGAAGGTCAAGGAAGGCCAGTATCCGCCGCCGCCGGAACCGCCGGCCGGTCAGAAGGGTGCCATGCTGATCTTCGGACCGATCCTGACGTATTTCCGGCAGAGTTTCTCGGTGCCGTATTACCGGCTGGTCATTGCGGCGCTGGTGCTGTCCACGCTGGCGGCGGTGCCGTTCAACATGTTCGCGATTCTCTATGCCAAGGATCTGAACGTGGACATGGACATGTACGGCAAGGTTTCCGCCATCACCTACGCCTGCTCGTTTGCCCTGAGTTTCTTCCTGGGGGCGCTGGCGGACCGGTTTCATCCGCTGCGCACCACCATCGTGTCGCTGGTGCTGTACCTCAGCTCCATGATCGCGGGGTGGTTCTGCGTTACCGGCCAGACGTCTTATCTGGTGATTCTGTTTGTTCACTGTCTGCTGTCGGGGTGCTACTTCACCGTCTCCGCGTCGCTGGCGCTGCGGTTGTTCCCGCGGTCGCTGTTTGCCCAGTTCAACTCGGCGATGTCGATGATTCTGGCGATTGCGAACGTTCTGCTGGGACCGCTTTTCGGATACATTCTGGACTGCACGGACCAGAATTACCGGATCGTATTTCTCTTCGGCGTGCTGACCACGCTGCTGGGCGCGGGCAGTCTGTGGCTGGTTTACCGCAAGTTCCTGCAGCTGGGCGGCGACAAAAACTACACGCCGCCGGATCCCGGCGTCTGATCGGAAAAGAATCCACATAATCACAGGGGCGCGAATCGGTGGTTCCGGTTCGCGCCCCTGCCCCGTTCAGGAGGAAAGCCTGGTCCAGGTTATTCGGCCTTCACGGTGCTCTGAAAGCCGTAACGGTGGCATTCCAGAAGATAGGCCAGCGCTTCGTCCGCGTTGTCGACCACCTTGTAAAGGGAGAGGTCTTCCGGCGAAATCATGCCCCGTTTGACCAGAGAATTCTGGAACCAGTCCAGCAGCCCCTTCCAGAAATCATGACCGACCAGAATCAGCGGCACCCGGTTGATTTTGCGCGTCTGGGTCATGGTCATGACTTCAAAGAATTCATCCAGCGTTCCGAAGCCGCCGGGAAATACCACCACCGCCAGCGAATATTTCAAAAAACAGACCTTGCGGGTGAAGAAATACCGGAAATCCAGACAATGTGTCTGATGCTGATTGGGGCGTTGTTCCTTCGGCAGTTCGATATTGAGTCCCACCGACACGCCGCCGGCCTTGTACGCGCCCCGGTTGGCCGCGTCCATGATGCCGGGACCGCCGCCGGTGATGACGCCGTAACCGTTCTTGACCAGCAACGTAGCCAGCCGGGAAGCCTCTTCCGCATCCGGCGCGTTTTTGTCGGTCCGGGCCGATCCGAAAATCGACACCATTTTCAGCGGCAGGGAATTCATGGTGTCGAACGAATCGACGAATTCAGCCATGATCCGGAGAATCCGCCAGGAGTCGGCTCCGATGAACCCGTGATTGTCGGAAAACTGCTGCCCGCACGTGGCGCCGTCGTGATTGCGGAAATCCTCACCCATTTTCTTCTTCCTCTTCTGAATTCCGGGCCGAAACCCTGTTGTTTCAAGTAGAACGTATGTTTTCAATATAACGGGTTAGCGGAATCAGTTCAAATCAAAAGAGGGTTTTTCCATCCGGTTCAGTCCGGAGGACCTTTTCGGAAGCGCGGATTTCAATGTTTTTTTCGCCAGGCCGGGCTTCGCCGCTCTTGATTTTCCCGCCATCCCGATATATATTACGAAATGATGTAACGACAGATAAAACCTGCAACGCAAAGAAGGATCAACCATGTACAGTGCTTCCGACCTGAAAAAAGGCCTGAAAATCCAGATTGACGGCCAGCCCTGGCAGATTACCGAATTTGAATTCTGCAAGCCCGGCAAGGGCACCGCGCTTTATCGCTGCCGCCTGAGAAACATGATCAACGGTTCGGGCATGGAAAAAACCTACCGCCCGACCGACCGGATCGAAAAGCCGGACCTGGAAGAACGCGAAATGTATTATTCCTACAATGACGGCCACCACTACGTTTTCAGCGATGTGGAAACCTACGAGGAAATGAGCGTCGATCCCGAAGTTCTCGGCAAACAGGCCTATTTCCTGCTTGAGAACAGCCTGTGCAAATTCCTCCTGTTCAACGGCGAACCGATTGAAATCACGCTGCCGACCTTCATCGAGAAGGAAATCGTCGAAACCGAACCCGGCGCCCGCGGCGACACCGCCACCAACGTCATGAAGCCGGCCAAGATCGACAACGGGTACGAAATTCAGGTGCCGTTGTTCATCAACATCGGTGACATCGTCAAGATCGACACCCGCACCGGCGATTACGCGGAACGCATCAGCAAGGCCTGATCGGCGACGGGAGCATCTGTCTTCTCCGTGTCCGGATAAAACGGACACGGAGTTTTTTGTATTCGGCAAACCGTATTTACGAAAAAGGATTTTCATCGGGAATGGATGTTCGAACCATAGCCCTGCGCCGCGGGAATCTGGAGCGGCGGGCCGCCTTGTTTGCTGCCGTCCGTCATTATTTTGACACCCACGGCTTTCTGGAGGTGGAAACCAACGTGCGCATCCCGGCTCCGGTGCCGGAAGAATTCATCGAATCCATCCCTGCCGACGGTGAATTTCTCCGGGCCAGTCCGGAAATCGCCATGAAAATTATGGTCGCCGCCGGCTATGAGCGGATTTACCAGATCGGCCGCTGTTTCCGCGCCGGTGAACACGGCGCCCGGCACCGCGAAGAGTTTACCATGCTCGAATACTACGCCGCCGGCATGGGCTACCGGGAACTGGCGGATTTTACCGTCGGCTACATCCGCGAAGCGGCGGAGCGGATTTTCGGGCGGCCGGCATTGACGTTCCGGGGGGAAACGATGGACCTGGGCGCGCCGCCGGAAATTCTGACCGTCGCGGATGCCTACTGGCGTTATTGCGGAATTTCCATGGAGGAGGCTTCACGAAAAGATATTTTTGACGAGCTCATGGTCACCCGGATCGAACCCAGGCTCGGGCGGGGCCGGCTGACGATCCTGACGGATTACCCGGCGGAACGGGCTTCGCTGGCGCGCTTGAAACCGGACGATCACTCTGTGGCGGAACGCTGGGAATTGTACCTCGGCGGGCTGGAACTGGCCAACGCCTACGGCGAACTGCTCGATCCGGTGGAACAGCGGGAACGTTTTCGACTCGCTGCCCGGGTCCGGCGTGCCGCGGGCATGCTCGCCTATCCGGATCCGGAAGACTTCTTCGCCGCCCTGACTCTGGGGCTGCCGTTCTGTTCCGGCGCGGCTCTCGGACTGGACCGGCTGGCCATGGTTTTCGCTGACGCGGCCGACATCGGCGAGGTCCGGGCGGAATAAGAGGCAAGGCGGCCGCTGCTCCCCGCCCCCCCTCCGGCGTCAGCGTTTTTTCAAAAAAGTTGCGTTAAGATCTTTTCTTTCCTTGCTTTTTGTCCGGATTTCCCTTATAATAGTACATAAAAACAAAGGTTTGTTTTTTATGGTAAAACTGACGGACATCGCCCGGGAGCTGAATCTGGATGTCTCCGTGATTTCGCGGGCGCTGAATCCCAATCCGGACAAACACGCGGTCGTCAGGCAGGAGACGCGGGAACTCATTCTGCGCACCGCTCACCGGATGGGGTATCGGCCGAACCGCTATGCCTCGTACCTGAAACGAGGGAAAATGCCGACTTTGCTGTGTTTTCTGCCGGACCGTGCAGACCGCTTGATCGCGGATCTTGCGTTCGGTATTTCCGAGGAAGCTCTGACCGAAGGATTCCCGGTCAGTTTCTTCATTGGAAACGACATGGAAAAATTCATCGATGTACTGCAGCATCCCGCCAAGATCGGCCATGCCGGCGTCATCAGCTATCCGCCGGACAAACGCGACGAACCCTATCTGCTGCAATTTCTGGAAAATTATGCGCAAAACGGCGGTAGAGCCCTGCTGGTCAATTACTATACGACCCTGCCGCAACACTGGTCCTCCGTCGTGCGACTGAATCAGGATGAGGAGGCCGGCGTCGCGCTCGTCGCCGCTCATCTGCTGGAACAGCGGTGCGACCGATTTTTTACCGTGGCGGAAGACGATTGGTGCGATTCCCGGCTGCAGGCGTTCCGGCGTCAGGTGGAAGCCGCCGGATGTCCCTGTACGCACCTCCGGCTGCCGGATATTACGGAAATGTCAATCGCCCGGGAGCAAGGTCACACGATCGGCGTATTTGCCGAGCACGATTTCTGTGCACTGAACCTGTTTCGGGAACTCCACAACTACGGTATCACTCCGGGCGACACGCTTAAGGTCGTCGGATATGATGATCAGCTCTTTGCGGCGGAAACGCATCTCGGGTTGAGCAGCGTTCACCCGCCGACCCGCAACCAGGGCCGCCGGGCCGTTCGGAAATTGCTCCACCTGATCAACGGAAAAGCGGAGTCCGATGAATGGATCAAACCGGAATTGAAACTTCGCCGTTCCTCCGCCCCCCCCGGAAGACACCCCTGATCCCATTGCCGTTTCACCACCATCACTCATACCCTATGGAAAGGAGAAAAAACAAAGGTTTGTTTTCAGGATGCATCCTGCTGATTTCCCCCAGGAAGGTCCCCGCTGTCTGCCTAACAGAAATGTTCAAGGAGTTGCCGCCATGAAAAAACGCTTCACATTGATCGAACTGCTGGTTGTGATTGCGATCATCGCCATTCTGGCTTCCATGCTGCTGCCCGCGCTGAACCAGGCCCGTGCCAAAGCCCGGTGCATCCAGTGCGTATCCAACCTCCGCCAGCTGGGAACGGCCCAGATCTACTACCTCCATGACAACAACGGCTTCTTCATGCCATACGGAAGCAACAAAAACATCAATTCCTGGGCCGATCCTTATTTTTCGGTTTTCGTTGGTCTCACCGATGCCAACTACCAGGGGGCCGTCCGCTATCTGCGGGTCCGGAGCTCCACCTCCTGCGTCGGCAGCGTGCTGGACTGTCCCGCCGCGCCCCCGGCGGTCAGCACGGCGGCCAAAATGTCCCGATTCCTCTATAATTCCAGTTTACCGGTGCTGGCCGGCAAGGAGACCAAGGTGCAACGTCCTGCCGTCCGGGCGCTGTTCGCCGACGCCGAGGATGAATACTGGGTTGCCGATTATACCAACTACTCCACCCGGCTCGGCGATTACCACCGGGGAAGCAATATCGTCTTCGTCGACGGACACGCCGAGGCGCGCAAGCAGCCCACGTTCGGAAGCGATGCCCTCCGTTATCAGGGGATGTTCTTCTGCGACAACCGGTTCCAATGGGACAGCCGCTTCTGAACGGAATGCCGGTGCCGCTTCGAAAGCAGCCCACCTTTCTCCCGCGGCGGCAGGTTTTCCGTCAGACGTTTTCGCTCCAGCATGCGTAATCGTGCGCCGGAATGGTGCGTGATTGGCCGTTGATCCGCGCCGTAACCGTCTCGGAGGACCAGTTGGCCGCCACCACGGCCTCTACACCGTCCGGTGAACGCCAGCGTGAGGCAAACACCTGCGGCAGACGTCGCCGCACGGTTTTCATGTCTTCTTCGCGGGTGTAAATGAAACGCGCCATGAAATCCACGTCCTTTTTCGGACACACCACCTCCGGCGGCGCCAGCATCTCGCCGTCGAAAAGAAACGGCACGTGTTCCCGATAGAACCGGACCGTCCGGCACAAATACTCATACACTTCGCGATAACGCTCCTCCGTACAGTGTTTCAACTGCAGGTTCGCCACCGTCGGAATGTTGCCGTACACGATCTGCCGCGCCATTTCCAGAAAAAACTGATCCGGAAACAACTTCATCCAGTCCCGCTCGTGCCGCCAGCGCCCTTCCCGCGGCCACGCCGGGTCGTAGGGCGGAATGCCGTCCGGCAGCGTGTAGCTGCCGTAAATCGGCATGACCCCATGATAGACCGCCGGATAAAACGGCACCTGTTCCAACTCCGGATCCGTGGAAAACCGTTCATGGCAGATATGAAATCCGATAAGCAAATCCATGAGATCCATGAAATCTTCCCCGCAGTCCTCCGTGCTGAGCAGCAGCTGCGGATGCCGGCGGCGCAGCTCCTGCACCATGCGGCGATACCCTTGATAATGGTAATCCCCTCCGCCCGGCGCATGACCATGATTCGATGCGTAGCAGGGGCGGTGATTGGCATTGCCGATCATGTCGATGTAGATGCCCGGCAGCCCGGCGGCGGCCAGCCGGTCGAACTGCTCCATCAGGCGGTCTTGAAACGCCTGGACAATGCCGCAGATGCTGCCCAGCCGGTGATGATTGAAGACATTGTAGGGAAAACACTCGGGCGTGCCGTCGCGTCGCCGGACAATCGCCGCCGGCCCCTCCGGCCAGCGGGCGGCGCCGTCCATGTCCCAGGTCATGCCGTTGACGTATACCTGCACATGGCAGCCATGGCGCTTCAACTCGGCAATGGTTTCGCGGAAAACCGTCTCGCCGTCCCGCGGCGGCCAGTAATCCGGATAGTCGGTGTCATACGGATTGTGATGCCACCAGTACCAGGAAAGCATGGCCGAGCTCCCGGTATCGGCGCTCAGGCGCAGTACCGGCGGCGCCACCTGGTCCGCGAGACCACGATTCCAGCAGACGCAGCTGATGGCGCGCACGCGTTCATCCGGTCTCTTCCGTGCCCGCGGTTGCCGCAGCGCCCAGCGCCGATACACTTGGGCGGCTTCAAACCAGCCGCCCTCAAACGGAGTGATGCCGCATTCATATGGCAAACGCCAGGAACGGGAACGCTCATCCTGCGGTGCCAGGTGGTTGCCGTAAAACATGACCTCCCCCTGCCCCGGTCCCCGGCGGAAAAAGCAGCGCTTCTGAAACCAGGTCGGATCCCGGAAATCAAAAAAGAAAGACTGTTCCGGCAACAGCATAGCCGCCCCCCGCATCGTCACCATTTCGGAGACCGCAATCATCTCCGGGTCATACGGATCACAAGTGTATTCCGACGGCACGGCCACATGGGTCAGCGGATGATGCAGAATGATTCCGTATTGATCCGGGAGCAGCAGCGTGCCGGCTTCCGGAAAATCCGCCTTGACTACGATGGGGAAGCGGACGGCGGCCACGCCGGGGGCGTTTTCGTATTCGATGGTGCCGATCCGGCCGCCATGGTCTCCGGCGCGCCAGCGGCAGACGACGGCAAAATCCCCGTTCCGCCACTGCGTGCCGCCATCCGACAGTTCCGTGCGTTCCGTCATTCTCTCCGGCGTCACCAGTTCCCCGGAATTCAGTTCCAGCGCCCAGGAAATCCTCACGCCATCCCAATCGCCCGTGTGCTGCAATCCGTTCATGCGTCTGTCCTTTTCCTGAAGTCGTACAGAATTTGGTTCCCCAAAGTTGCAATCCAGGTTTTCTTTGCAGCAGGAACCCGTTATAGTATAGCCGAAAAACTTTCTCGGAACAAGGAAACGAATCATGAAACATTCGAATTTCGTTAATATCGTCAATTTCATTCGTGCGCTGGAACCGCGTTACCACGAGCAGCGGGATCTTTTTGAGCCGGTCCGGGAACAGATGGCGCTGGCGAAAGAATTCAATCTGCCGACCACCTGGCTGCTGCAATACGACGCGCTGACCACCGGACCGTTCGTCGACTTTCTCAAAAACGAGATGCCGGAATCTCACGAAATCGGTATCTGGTTTGAAGTCGTCCAGCCCAATGTCGAAGCAGCCGGTATTCCGTGGCGCGGACGCTGGGCGTGGGACTGGCACACGGATGTCGGCTTTTCGGTCGGGTACTCGCCGGAGGAAAGGGAAAGGATCGCGGACGTGTTTGTGGAACGGTTCCGGGAGACGTTCGGCCGCCGTCCGGCCTCCATGGGCAGCTGGCTCTTCGATGCGCATCTGCTGGCATATCTGTACCGGCGGTACCGCCTTGAGGCCGCCTGCAACTGTAAAGACCAGTACGGCACCGACGGGTATACCCTGTGGGGCGGCTACTGGGCCAACGGCTATTATCCGAGCATTCAAAACGCCTATTTGCCGGCGCAGCATCCGGAGTCCCAGATTCCGGTGCCGGTCTTCCGAATGCTCGGCAGCGACCCGCTCTATCAATATTCCGCCGGCATTGCGGGCAACGGCCAACAGGTGATCACCCTGGAACCGGCTTTCGAGGGGCTGGGCGGCGGCAGCCGGGAATGGGTGGACTGGTTTTTCCGGGAAAATTACCGCCATCCGCATCTGGCGATGGCTTACGCGCAGGCCGGACAGGAAAATTCTTTCGGCTGGGACCGCATGAAAAAAGGTCTTCCCGGACAGTATCGCGAAATCGCCCGGCTGCGCGACGCCGGCACCATCCGGATCGCCACGCTCGGTGAAACCGGCCGCTGGTTCCGGTCGCACTTCCCGGTTACCCCCGCCAGCGCCGTGGTCACGCTGGACGACTGGCAGCAGGCGGGACACGCCGGAGTCTGGTATCTATCGCGGTTCGGCCGCGTCAATCTTTTCCGCGAGACGGACGGAACGCTCACCGTCCGTGACTGGCAGCTCTTCCGGGAGGATTATGCCGAACCGTATCTGCGGGACGTCTGCCATTCCGGCGCCTGCGTGTACGACGCACTGCCGCTGCTCGACGGAATGTTGTGGCACCCGAGCTCGTTCCGCTTCCCCGGAGGTCCCGGAGAAGTGGCGGACGTGCTGGAGGAATCCCCGGAAATCCTGCGGATCGTCTGGAAGCGTAAAACCGGTGAACACGTCGTCATCCGGCTCACACCGGAAACCATGGCAATGGAATTTCCGCGTGACGGCGAAGCCTTGTTCTACCAATGCAACCGGCAGGCGGTGGAACTGCGGACGCCGACGGCCCTGTTTTTCCGCAACGGGCAAATCCGTTACCGCCACAAGGGATATGATTACGGATTCGGCGCGGAGGTCGGGCGGATCGTGCCGGACGGCGACGATTTCCGCCTGGAAGCGGACGGACGGCATCTGGTGCTGCGGTCCTTCTGAGTGAATCGGCTGGCGGCGGTGCCCGCGTTTCACCGGGGCTAGATGGCCCCGGCCCCGACTCCGCCGCAGTTTTTTCTCAAAACCAGGCGCCGATACTCTGATCGGGCACGATCAGCCATTCATCCTCCAGCAGTCTGGAATAGGCCTCCTGTTTGGTTGCGGTCTCCACATGCCCGTCAACAAAACAGAAATTGGCCCGGGCCGAGGCCGGAATGGGTTTGATCTTGATGGCGTCCGAAGTCAGCTGGTTGTCCGGGTTGGCGTGCGGAAATCCCGGCGCGGTATTGGCCATGTTGTTGAAATACCGGCCGGAAAAGCCGCGTTCCGCCAGCAGCAGCCGGGTCGCCGGACGGGTGATTCTGTTCAGCCGCATCGAGGCCCGGATCTTCGGACGGTTCGAGGTATAAGTACCGGCATGCTGTCCGCCCGCCATATAGTCGTTGATGGGATAGCTGACATGGGCCATCGTATAGCTGACGCCGTCCACCGCCTTGATCGGCTCCAGGGGGCAGTTGGCCACCGAGCCCCGCAGGACGTAACTGCCGGAAAATCTCACCTTGATCACCCCCGCCCGCTCCATGTTCCGGACGAAATGATCGCCGGCCTGAGGTTTGCCGCTGCTGTCAAAGCCCTTGATGTTGACGGGAAAATAATCATCGCTTTCGCCGGTGTACATGTAAATGGCGCTGCCCATCTGTTTTTCATTGCTGACGCATTGAATGGTGCGGGCCTTGTCGCGAGCCTTGTTCAGGGACGGCAGCAGCATGGAAGCCAGAATGGCGATGATCGCGATGACCACCAGCAGTTCGATCAGCGTGAAACCTCTTTTCATCTTTTTCCCTTTCCTTTTTCCATTCATCATACTCATGTTGATCCACCGGATAGATCAGCTCCAATCAGTATTTTCCCTGTAATTGGCGCTCCAGCCAGCGGCAGGCCAGTTCCCGGGCAAACGAGGGAAAATCGTGTCCATCGTTATGAAAAAAGGCGCTGAACTGCGACTTGCCTGCGACTTTGTATGAGCTGCCTGCCGGAGCGGCGGCGTAACCGGCCCGGATCACCTTGAGGTTTTCCATAATGCTGCTCGGGGTTTTCCCCTCCTCCGTTGATTTCATATACAGCAGCGGCCGCGGCGCCCCCAGCAGGATATACCCCTGGGCGGAGCGGAGAATGCTGCTCATGCCCAGCGTATCGCCATCGGCGAATTTTTCCATCCAGCTGTCGTCCGCCCAGAGCTTCGGGTCAATCTCATAGGAGCCGCCGGAGTTGATCACCGCCGCCTTCACCCGCGGATCGCTGCCCCAGAAGTGCAACGAATCCCAGCCGCCGAGCGAATGCCCGATGGTACCGACGTTTTCGCCGTCGATGAAGTCCAGCTTCAGCAGCGCGTCCAGGGCGCAGCTCAGGTCGTATGGCACCTTGCCTCGAGTATATCCCCAGCGGGGATATTTTTTCTGAAGCATTTTCTGATAGGCATGCATGTTTTTGAACGGATCCGATTCTTCCGGCAGCGGCGAACGCTCTCCGTAACCGCCCCGGTCCGGAATGAAACAGACAAAGCCGCGCCGCACCAGCTCCCCGGCATACGCGCGATTTTCCCGCTTGCGCCGTTCCGCCTCGTTCGCCGGAGGTGCGGGGTAACGATTGATCAACGTATCCTTGCCGATCCGGTTCGTCGGATGCAGACAGAAGACCAGCGGCAGCTTCTTCCCCTTCCCGTAGTCCGGCACCAGCAAATAGGCGGAAACCTTTTCGCCATCGTCCACAAAGTAGGAGACCGTATGCAGCGTGTATCCGTCCTTTTGCTCGGACTGGTCAAAGGACAGGACCGAATCAAACCGTTTTTCCGGCCCCTTCCCGGCCAGTCTCCGGTGAAACAGCTTCAGGAACTCCGCCCGCCCGGCGGCACCGGCAAAGCGTTTCCCGGAAAGCTTCTCCACCGGAGTCGTTTCCGGTTCCGCCGCGGCTGCGGAGGTGCCCCCCGCCAACAGAACCGTCATCATCACGACCAACCGGGAGGCGAAAACCAGCTTCATGACAATACCTCCAGTACCGTCCGCCAGGAACGGCAGGCCTGCTGTTCTTCCGGCGGCGGCAGTTCAATTTGAATTTCCGCACACAGACCCGAAACACTGTCCAGAGACCGCGCCAGCGACAATCCCGTCTTCCGCGCCCCTTCGCAATGCAGACGGAACACGCTTCCCGCAAACGACAGTTCCAGCGCCGCCGCGCCGAGCGACCGCACCCGCAGTTGATTCCGGCCGTCGTTGACGATCACCGGAAGCAGCTGCACCGGAACGGCCATCCGCCATTCCGGTGCCGCGTCCCAGGAACACTCCCAGCTCACCGTCCGGTCATCCACGGCAATTTTTCTGGAAATCCGTCCGAAACGCTCATCCGTGCCGGACATGGTTACGCCGCCAGCGGCCGTGCCGGAGGCCTCAACATCAGCCGGGAACTCCGGATAGTGCATCATCCCGTCACGGCGGAAGGCGATTCCGTCGCGAACCGGCACCGCGCCGCTCATCCGGCTCTCCGCCAGCGGCAGCAGGACGCCCGGAAGCGTATAGTGAAATCCCCCCATGCCCGGCGTGTAGACGCCCGCATGATCCCGCAGCGCCACTCCACAATAACCGCCGCGGTTCCGCAAAAAGGCGTACCCGGCCTCCCGGTCCACCGTCACACCGTCCGGCAGGTCCGCCGGATACCACTGCCCGAAAACGTCCTTTGCCCCCACTTCCGCAGCGAACGCCATCGCGGCAAAGCACAGGGTGTTGTACATGTTGACGTGAGTATATCCCTCGAATCCCGCCCGGAAGGAATGCGGCAGCTCGTTCGGGGTGCAGCTGTAACTCCCGTCCGGCTTCGCAAATCGCAGATAACGCGCCACGATCTTTTGCAGCCGTTCCTCCGGAGCGCCGGTCAGTCTGGCCAGGGCGATCTGCACGCCCCAGGTGAATGCCTGATAGCGGCTGCGTCCGCACATGGCGAAAGATCCGTCCGGTAGAAACACATTCCCCAGCCATTTCACGTTGTCGTGGATCAGTCCGGCCATCGCCGCGTCGCATTCCGGCGGCAGCACCCCGAAACGCCGTCCGAACACCAGCCCGGTGCTCAGCAGAAACGTGATAAAGCCATGATAGGCGATCGGCATGAAATCCCAGACTCCGCGCTCCTCGCCGACGGAGTCGTTGATGAATCCGGAAGCGCAGCGGGCCGCCCGGATGAACGATAAAAACCGTTCCGCCTTCTCCGGCGGCATCGGGTTCCCGCTCAAGGCGTGCAGAAAAATCTGCGTCGACAGCTGCATCGCCGCACAGTTCACCACGATCATCGAACAGGGATCCTCGAAATTCAGCAGAAACCGCACCGGGTCTTCCCCCTGCGCCCGGCGCTCCGCTTCCGGCAGCATCAGCAGACTCATCGCCGCAAAATGCGCCAGAAACGTCCGGCAGAACGGCGCCACCGTCCCGTCCGCGGCCAGCTGCAGCGTCCGGTCCAGCATCCGCCGGTAATTCCGGCGCAGTTCCGGCGATTCGTCGCGGTGAATCGCCCCGGCATACGCCACCGCGGCGCAGGCGCAGCCGTAGTTTTCAGAATACTCCGTTTCGTAGGGATCCGGCAGCAGAAAGACGCCGTTTTCTTCCACGATTTCCCGGTCCAAATACCGGCAGAACGCCGCCGTCAGCTGCCCGAGATCCGGCAGCACATCATTCTTCAACGTACCCATCAGCACGATCTTTCTCTATTTTTCATTCATCGGTTCAGCGACTTTCAGCTCCTGGCGATAATCGACACAGGCTTCCGGTTTGATCAGAGTCGAACCGGGATACAGCAGTTCGGTCAGCCAGAAGAGACTGAGCGTTCCGGCGTAGCGCGCCGCCGCAATGGAGGAGCCGTGGGTCGAATGCCGGTAGCTGGCGCCGACCCGGTGCACCGACAGCGGCAGCGATTCCGAACAATGAATCAGCAGATTTTTCACCAGATAGGCTCGCAGCCGCGGCGAGTCCTCGATGCCGCTGTTCCGGCAGTACAGCGCCGTCACCACGTCCAGACTGCGG
>CASDQW010000052.1 GCA_949282965.1 uncultured Lentisphaeria bacterium | reverse complement strand
GGCAAAACCGATTCGCAACAGCATCTTCATTTTTCCTCCGTAAACTCATAACAGGCGACCTTCGGCTCCGGCTTTTCCAGTCGGATCCACCCCCCCTGATCCGCCGCGATGCTCCGCTCCGCGATCGTCCGCCCGTCCAGGCCGATCAGTTTCACATGATACGACGTCGCGGCGGACAACCCGAGCTCCGCCGGCTGAAACGCCAGATCGCGGAACGTCTTCTGCGGAAACACCAGAAAACGCCCCGCACCGTCCGGCCGGAACGCCGTACCGCCGGCAGCGACGCGGATGCCGGGGACGTTCACGGGTGTGTTCCGGGTGTGAATATAGTAGTATTCCGGCGATTTGACAAGGTCATAATCGAGGGAGAACGCTTCCATTTTCCCATCCGGCATGACGGCGTAATAACCAGGCGCGGGAATGGTCTGTCCCGCAATCGTCCAGGGCTCGCCCTGTTTGTTCAAATTGACGTACAGTTTGAGACCGTTTTCGTAGGCGACATGGATGAATCCCTTACGGCGGGCCTCGGTATGAAAGGCGGCGGAACTCGGCATCAACTCCCGACCGTCGGAATAGCCGATGAAGGCAACCGGAACGCCGAGATAACGCCGCTGCACCGCGTTGGTCAGAAAATACACCCGGACCTTGTCCGCCTCCGGCATCGCCGCGTGACCGTAAGCCAGCGTCGCCGCAGCGAAACGCCTCACCCAGCTGTCGTCGGACGGATCGGCCTTGCCGCGGTAATACATGTTCCAGTCCCCCATCCCGAGTTGGATCGCATGGGGTTTGATCCGGAGCAGGTCGAAGTCGACGATGTCGTCCAGCTCCATGAAGTTGAGGCCGTGCCCGCAGTAGCCGTAGGTGGCGTCGTAAAATCCGGCGTACAGCCAGTTGCAGCCGCCTTCGGTAAAACACGGGCCGTTGAAGAGCTCGCGATTCCGTCGTATCAGCGCCGCATGACCGAGAAATTCCCCCCGGAATTTGCCGGCCATCCAGGCGCCGGCGCGCATGTCGGGATTGCGCCACGGCTCGCGGCAGCCGTGCACGTCCAGATAGGAGAAGGTCGGCTGATAGAGCCGGACGAATTCCGGGGCGTAACGTTCCTGCAGCAGCTGGGCCGCCGCGGGCGTCACCTGGTAGGAGCGGAACTGCCCGTCCGAATCCCGCCGGAGGTCGCGCACGGAAAATTCCGCTCCGAACGGATTCTGATCCATGTAGGAATTGTAGGGAGCGTACCCGAAGCCGCGTTCCCGGAGTCCGCGGGAGAGTTCCTGAATGAAAGCCTCCCCCTTCGACGGGGCGGCGGCGGCGCGATAGCCGTAAGATTCATTGATGTCGCGGTGCAGATCGGCATGGCTGCGGAACTGGAAATCGCGCACCCCCTGCCAATAAAGTTCCAGCGGCCAGTTCCATTCGCTCATGCCCCAGCGCCAGGAGGCGGCGGCATATTTTTCGATATACGGGGAAACCGGATTGGGCAGTTTGGGGAGCACCTCGGAAAATTCTCCGGAAACACTGAGCATGAAGCGCTCGTTCGGCGGATTCCGGGTGCCGTCGGTGAGTTTCTCATAGCGCACCCCGCCGTTGACGCCGGCGGCGTCGCCGAAAAGCTTCGTCGCATCGCTGCGCCACGGATCGGCCAGCGCGCTCAGATAGCAGTCTTTGCCGATCCACACCTTCGGTCCGTTCGGATCGATTCTCAGGTAGGGAACGGTGATCAGCTCGCCCGCTTCGCCGTCGACGGCGCCGAAGGTGATCTCCGCCGTCCGCCCCTGCAGCGACGTGAAGTCGATATACAAAGTCTTCCCGTGCAACGACCAGGCGATTTCGTAGTCGATCAGCTCATCGGTGTAACCGTCGCCGCCGACACTGGAACGGGCCTGGAACCGCGTCCGGTAAACGCCGTCCCGCCACTCCGTCCCCTTCAAAGTGGTCTTCAGAAATTCGTCTCCCGGCCGCAGCAGTTCCCCCTCCGCCTCGAAAACCGGTCCGCCTCCGGCAAGCGGACGGAATTTCCGGCCGTTGAACTCCACCGTGAGATCGTCGAAGGTTCCGGTTTTCGGAGAAACGGTATAACGGACCGTCTCCCGGTCGCTTTCCGCCACGAACCGGACGCTCCTCCCGCTGCGTTCGATCCGGTTTTTCACCGGCGCGACCGGCACCGGCCGGATGGTGTCCGCCGCCGCCGGCTCCGGCAGCGGCAGCGACGGAACCGCCGCCGGGAAATCCAGCCGATCCTCAAAAAGCTGCAGTGAATCAAGCAGCACGAAATATGGCGGCGCGATTTTCTGCCGGGGCCGGATTCGGCCGGTAATCGCAGCAATCCGCCATGGCCGGGGCATGGTGGCGGAAGGCTCGGGCAGCCGCACCAGATACGGCATCCACATCCGGAAGCCGATCGGCGAATTCGTAAACGCAACGGAATGATCCCGCCCCCGGGCGTCACGGATCTTCAACCCCAGTTCATACACCGGTCCGCCGGAATAGGAGAACTGCAGAGTCCGGTTCCAGAGCAGCGCCGCATTCTCCCGCTCGGCCACCGGCAGCGGCGCGGGCGGAATCAGTTCGAAGGTGGTGTTTTCGCGCCGGTTCAGCGACAATTCCGCGGCGTATTCACCGTGGACCCGGGTGGCGGCGCTCTTTTTCAGCGTCATGCCTTCGGGCCGGCTCTTCAGCGTCCAGCCGTCGAGCGTTTCGAAATCCGCGATTTCGTGAAAATCCGGTTTGCTGCGACCGGCGGCGACCATTTCCGGCGGATAGGCGCTGAGCGGAAATTCCACATGGTAATACTTCATTTGCTCCGCGTCCGAATCGAAACGCGACACCGGCGCCTCCGCGGCGGCCGCCGCCAGGCCGATTCCCGCCAGCATCCCCAGCATGATCTTTCGCATCTTGCATTCATTCCTTTCACTCATGTCCCATCACCCTGATCCCGGTCAGGAAAAAATGATTAGCGGGATTTGCCCGGCGTGTGATCAGCCGGATCCAGCGCACCTGCCGGTCCACCGGAATCACCTGCCGGACAACGGAGAAGCGTCGCCGTCGCTCCGATTCCCCGACAGGGCCGGACCAGCACCTTCCGGCGGCATGGACGCAGTCCGGACAATGTGTCCGGAATCGTTTCCGTTCCAGCTGCGCCAACGAAGTTTGCGGTGCAGATCAGCCATGCGGCGCTCTGTGTGCCGAGCCGGCCTGCGATGCGTCTTCCGGAAAGTTTTTTCCCACTTATCGCCTGTATCATTTTGCCCACTTCTCCGTGATTATTCCTGCAGCGCTTCCATTTTATGTCCCCATCAGGGATAGCCGCCGCCTCTGGCCAAACTGATGTTGTTGCGCACATACGTCCAGGCAAACGTCTGCACGTGCCCGTCCGTGAAAATGATGTTGAGCTGCTCACCGTGTCGCGGATAGAGTTCATAGGTACCGCTGAAGAAGGCGGTGGGATAATTCATGTAACTTGATCCGCCGCGTTCCACGATCGGACTCGTCGCATGGCCGCTTTCCCCGAAAAAGAGACAGCGGGACGGCCGGGTGATCCGGGACATTTTGTAATACTGTTTCCAGTTGTTCCAGACTCCGTTGATGCCGTAGCTTGGAGCATCATAACTGTTGAGGCTGTGGAAGGCCTGCAGATCGCTCGGGCAGGAGAGCGTATTCTGCGTCAGTTTCCGCTGACGGCGGTAGGCGTTGTCGCTCCAGCGCGAGCAGTTGCGTACTTCCTGGTAGTATCCCTGATTGTCGGGGAAATACTCCTGATAGTCCTGCGTATACATCAGAAAATAGGTGCCGATCTGCTTACCGGTATTGACGCATCCGACCACTTTCGCCCGCTCCCGGGCCTTGCTCAGACTCGGCAGCAGCAGCGACGCCAGAATCGCGATGATCGCAATCACCACCAGCAGCTCTATCAACGTGAAAAATCTCAATTCTGAAATCCGCATCATATCGCCCTTTCCTGTTATAGAGTTTCCGCTGACAAACGTTTACGAAAGATCCTGACGCCTCCGGTCGTATCGGCGCAGTTCCGCCGGAGTCATGGCCGGGCCCAGCGTTTCGCCCTCCACATAGGAGTACTGGGTGAACCGGTTGCCGAATTCCAGAAAACCGTTCCGCAGCTGCCCGACCAGAGCTTCCATGCACATCATGCCCTCCTCCCGCGACGAGGAGTAAACGCTCGCAATCCGGAACACCTTGACGAAATAATCGAATCTGCCGCTGTCGATCACCACACTGAGCCGCTTCGGGATTTCGATCCCGGCCAGCAGCAGCCGCCGGTAAATCTCCAGCGCGGTGGCGCCGCCGAAGGGAACCAGCAGCGCCGTATGATCCTCCAGAGCCGCCACCACCCGGTCTCCGGCCTCCGGTCGCGGTATCGACGAATCGGAATTGAGGGGCACTCCGACGAAATCCGCCTTCACCCCGGCCGGAATCAGTTCCCGGACGTAACCGCCCAGGTCTTCATTTCCGCAGGGCACCAGAATGCGGCGGTGTCCCAGTTCCGCCAGACGGGTGAACAGTGTTTTCAGTTTTTCGCGCTGCGGCAGGAACACCCGCAGGAAACGTCTTTTTTCCAGTTCTCCGACCCGGTAGGGCATGCCGAGCGCCACGCAGGGCTTGAGCTGCCGCTCCAGAAACTGCCGGAGCCCTTCCGACAGGAACGTCAGAATGTAGCCATCCGCCTCCACGCCGGAATATAGTTGTTCCGGCGACTCCGCCCCCGCGACGTAATGACGTTCGTCGAGTTCTCGGATCAGCAGATTCACCCCGTTCATCCCGGCGGAATGGATCGCCCCGCCGAGGAAGTCCAGAAACGCCTGATCCTCCACCAGCCGGCGACTGCAGAACAGCACGACGTTCCAGGAGCGGCGCTCCGGCGGCGGCGTCTCCTTGGCGGGAAACGGTGTCACCGATGGCGCCGTCGCAATCAGAGTATGTCCGCGGCGCGGGTCGGAAGAGAGTCGGCCGTTGTTCTGCAATTCCTGCAGCGCGGCCCGGATCGTGGCACGGCTGGCCACATACCGTTCTCCGAGCCGCCGCTCTCCCGGAAGTTTCCGCACGTCGACGTAATCGGCATAAATCTGTTCCGCCAGCTTTTTGAACAATTGTGATTTCATGGGCGTCCTCCCATTTCTGGTTTTTTTAAACCAATACCATACCAATAGTATAGCAAAATTATTCATTTCTGTCAAGAACAATTCACACAAAACCTGGGAATTCTTCCCCGTGTCCGGTCCAGAGGACATGCGGAAAAAACCTCCCACCGCCCGGAAAACGGTTGCAATCCCGATCGAACCGCGTTATAGTAAGACCACACCGTTCGACCGGATTGTTACCACAGCATGAAGGAGTATTGGATTCGTCATGAAATCATGGGGTGATCTGTTGCCGATGTGGCCGCCGCTGGCAGAAAAACTGCTGCGCCGGCATTCTTTTTTTGAGCTTTACGTGCCGGACGGCGGCGGTTTTTTCGTCACCCGGGAGCTGTTCGGCACCCTGGACGACGCGGCCATCGTCCGCCAACTGCTGGAACCGGACGCGCTGGCGGATTTCGGCGGCTTGGATCATCTGGACTTTCACCGTTTCGAACGCTGGCGCAGCATCGAAAAGACCAGCTGGATCAATCGCTGCTACTTCCTGGTCCCCATGGCCCGGCAGGCGTGGCTCACCGGCGATCGGGAACTGGCCCGCCGGGTGGCGCGCATCATCCGGCATTTTGCCCGCACCTGTCCGCCGCCGGTGGACCGGGACGCGCTGGAAGCGCACTGGCGACGGGTCTCCCGGCGGCTGGACGAGGAGTACAATTCTCAGGACTACGCCACCATGATCCGGAATGAAACCGATGTCGAATACATCTGGTACGACATGCAGCCGGGGATGCGTCTGCTGCATTTTCTCTACTCTGTCTGGTTCATCCGGGATGTCGCCGACCTGCCGGAGGCGGACTGGCGCGAACTGCTCACCTGCCTGCGGCAGCATGTCCGGGTACTGGCGGATCAGGAGCGGTTTCAGCAGCCGCATCCCGGCAACCATCAGTCATTGCGCGCCACGGCGCTCTACCACGGCTGCCGCTGCTGGCGGCGGACCCGGACTATCCGGAAATCCGCGACATGGCCGTAACCCTCTGCTGCTGGCACATCGAACAGGAATTTGCCGTCAGCGGCATGCTGAAGGAAAATTCTCCGTCCTACCATGCGTTTACGCTGTGGCATGCCCGGGATTTTCTGGCGCTGGCCGAGCGCCGGGGCGAATCGGTACCGCCGGTCGTCCGGAAACGCTTTGCGGCCGCCGTCGCGGCGCTGAACGCCTGCCGCCGCCCGGATGGCCTGACGCTGACGATCAACGACTCCTATGCCTTCAACCCGGACGCGCTGCTGACCTCGCTTCCCCATTCGGATGCGGCGGCGGACTGTACGGTATTGAAACCGGGCGGTGTGGCCGCCGCCCGATGCGGCGACTGTTATGCGGCGCTGGACGTATCCGAATTCACCGGCGAGTGTTCCCACTACCACGGAGGAAAAAATTCTCCGGTAATCCTGTGGCGCGGCAAAGCCTTTCTGGAAGAAACCGGCTGTTCGCATTACGACCTGCCCCAGTTCCCGCGCTGCAAACAATCCTCCTGGCACAGCTCGCTGCTGGTGGACGGCGCGGGCGATGCCCACGCCGTCGGCCTGTACGGATTTGACGGCTGGGCAACGCTGAGTTGCGATGACGCCTGGCGGGAGGAACCGGACGGCAGCAGAAGCATCAGTGCCACTGAAACCAGCAATGTTCCCGCCTGGAACGGCATCGTCTGGCGCCGTCGTCTGACGCTTGATGCCGCCGAAATCGAACTGTCCGACCACGTCGACGGGGATGGGAAACGGCATGATTTCACCCTGCTGTTCGTACTCGCGCCCGAGGTGGTTGCGGAGCGCGGGCCACGGGAAGGCGAATGGCTTCTGACGCACGGCGACTGCCGTTGCGTCCTGACGTTTCACGGCGATGCCCCCGACGCGGTCGGATTGAAGGAAATCGAAAACTGCCGCCGGCGGCGGTGCCGCCCCGCATCGCAGCTGACGGTTGAATTCCGGCAGCGTCAGACCCTGCGTGTTACCGCAAAAATGGCGTTTCAATCATAACCACCGGAGGAAATGGATGAAGCGGGAAATTCAGGAGCAGAGCAGAGAAATCCACCTCCATGGCCTTTTCGACTTCGGTCAGGACGCTTACGGCACGCTGGAAGTGGAACTGACGGGAAACTATTCCGGCAATGTCGAAGTGGTGATCGGCGAGGTGGCCCGGGATGGCTGTATCGTCCACCGTCCCGGATTCACGACGTTCCTTCAGCGGATTTTCGCGCTGCGGAACGGACGCCACTGTTACCGGTTCGAAATTCCCCGCCACCTGCCGGCCTACAGCGGGTTTCCCCATTGCGAAGCGCCGCCGGAGGCGGGCGGCGAGGTGGCGCCGTTCCGCTATGTCGAGATCAACCGCTATCACGGCGTCGCGGTGGTCCGCCGTACCGCATGGTTCGGCGACTGGGATGACGATGCGGGGCATTTCGCCTGTGATCAAGCGGTCCTGAACCGGGTGTGGGAATTCTGCCGGTACTCGCTGAAAGCCACGTCGCTCTTCGACCGTTACGTCGACGGGGAACGGGAACGTATGCCGTACGAAGGCGACGCCTACATCACCCAGCTCGGGCATTTCTGCTGCAACGCCCAATACCGGACGGCCCGCGACACCATCGAACACTTCATGACCGGCTCCGGCCGGATTACCTGGCTGACCGAATGGCTGCTGCTGACGCCGCTGCTGGTGCGCGATTACCTCCTCTACAGCGGCGACCGGCAATCGGTCGAACGCTGGTTGCCGGGACTGGACGCCAAGCTGCTCCCGGAGCTGCTGGACGATGACGGCCTGCTCAGTCCGGCGGCGTTCGCCGACCGCCGCGAATCCGGTTTCGTCCGGAACCGGGAGGGCCGTGTCCTTGCCGCCCCGGTCCGCGACCTGATCGACTGGCCGGAGACGGAGCGCGACCATTATGAACTCGGGGAAACCAATTTTGTGCCGAACGCCTGTCTTTATCTCGCCCTGCTGGCCATGCACGAGTTGACCGGTCAAAATTCCTATCGGGAGCGGGCCATGGCGTTGCGCCGGGCGATCCGCTCCAGGCTGCTGCGGGAGGGGCTGTTTGTGGACTCGACAGGCTCTCGACATACGGCTCTGCACACCGCCATGTTCGCGCTGTATGCCGGCTTGACGGACGCCGGGGAAGTTCCGGCGCACCGGGAACTGCTGTTCTCCCGCGGCATGGCCTGCAGCGTCTTCGGCGCCCAGTTCCTGCTGGAGACCTGTTACCGCCGGCGCTGGAGTGCGTATGCGCTCCAACGAATGACCGACGACGGCGAACGCAGCTGGTTGAACATGCTGCGGGAGGGCTCGACGATCACCATGGAAAGCTGGGGAGATCGCTGGAAACCCAATCAGGACTGGAATCATCCCTGGGGCGCCGCCCCGGCCAACATCGTCATCCGGCAACTGTGCGGCATCCGGCCGCTGGCGCCGGGCTTTACCCGTTTCGTCATCGACCCGCAGCCGGCCGGTCTGCAATGGCTGGAGTGTCGCCAGCCGACGCCCCGCGGCCCCATCGAACTGCGGTTGGATGGCGATGTTCTGGAGTGGCGGGCTCCGGCCGGGACCGAAGCGTATTACGCGGGCGAAGTCCTGCCCGGCGGCCACGGGAAACAGGTGCGGCACCTGATCCGGCAAGCGGATTGACAACCGCCGGGCGGCGACACCGCCCCCCCTTTCTTCCTGCTCTTCCGCGGGAGACCGCCGAATGCGGTTTGCGGCACGTCCGGTCGGTCGCAACGGGGACGTGCCTGTCGGCGCTCAATGCCGTTTCCTTTTCCGGCGCGCCTCCAGAACGGCGAGAATCTGTTCCGGGAGATCTTCCGGCGGACGGCGCCGGGTCCGGCACTCCCGGTAAAAACGAATGTAGTTTGCCACCTCCTCCGGAGTAAGCACGAATGTTTCAAAAAAGTCCCCGAGATCCCGTTTGACACACGCTGCCAGCCGCCATCCCGGCACCAGCCGCCCGGTCGCGACGTCAATCAGAATCAGCTGCATGGGAGCATCCGGCGCCGGTTGGCACCAGAGTATATTGTACGGCTTGAACCCCTTGTGAAAGTAATGCAGATCGTGGAGCCGCGCCAGATGGCGCAGACATCCCCGGACAAATTCATCCCGTTCCCCCCATTGTTCCCGGCCGCCGCCATCCAGAAACGCCCGACCGTCGCGGCTCCCGGCCACGAAGCGGGTAACAAGGAATGCCTTCCGCCAGCAGAAAAAACGGCGTTCCTCCCCCGCTCCGAGCAGTTCCGCCATGGGAAAGCCGGCCAGTGCCAGCATCCGGTAATTGATCGATTCCGCCAGCGCGGGAGATGAACCGAAAAGAAAACGGCGTTTGGGCGCCATGGATTTGTACACGATCTCGTCGTCTCCGGCGACGGCGGGCACGGTGATTTTCGTCACCAGTTTGCGGCGGGTCTGCCACAACACCTCGCCCGCCTTCCGGGGATCCGGCAGTCCGCGCAGGAACTCGGCACCGGCACGAAATTCCGGAGCAAAATAACTCCAGCTCCGCGTTCTTCGTGCGGAAAATTCCTGCAACACCCGGCGCCGGATCGTCCGCAAACGTCCCTCCCCCGAACCACCCGGCGGGAGGGAGGGCATGGGTAATGTTTCCTGTTTCAGCGGCATCTTTCCTCCTGATCACCATCGCTCTTCCGCAATCTTCTACGATACTCCGGAAAACCGCCGATTGCAAGCGTGCCGGTCATTTTTGCCGATTTCCTCTGGCCGTTTTCCGGAACGGTCCGGCGGACGGTTCGGAGCGGGTTTCTCCGTGAATCGCAACATCCGTCGTCCCCGTCCAGGAAAATTTCTGCAGACATCGCGCCGGATCCCGGCGGAATACCGCCGGCGTGTATCCGTGCACCTGACGAAATCTGCGGATAAAATAATTGACATCCGAAAATCCGGTCATTTCCGCCACCTCCGCCATGGTCAGCATCGGATCCGGCAGCAGCAGACGCGCCCGGAACATCCGCTTCCGCAGCAGCAGTTCCATCACACTCAGACCGAATTCCCGGCGGAACAGCACGTTCAGCCGGGACGGACTCAGGCCGCTCGCCCGGGCCGTCTCCTCCAATGTAACCGGCGATGCGAGATGTTCCTCCAACCAGGCAACCGCCCGGCACAACGCGGGATGCCGCTGCCGGAGCCGGTTGCGGTCTTTTTCCAGTCCGGTCAGATGCGTCAGGACCAGACGCAGCAATCCATTGGCTTCATGAATGGTACGTTCATTCTGAAAGAGAACTCCGATCTGTTTCAGCCAGCACCCCAGACAGTCGTCCGCCGCAATCATCAGCTGCCGCAAAGACAAGTCAATCGCCATGCCGCCCGGATCAAACCCGACGTAATGCAGCACGGAAAAATCCCGATCCTCCTGAATGTGCCACGTTTCCGGCGGCGTCACCAGCAGACTGCCCGGTCCGCAATCGAACGCCACGCCATGTTCGAAACGGGTCAGGTTCCGACCTTCCACCACCCACACCAGTTCCGGACAACGGTGGGCGTGCCACGCCAGTTCCGGCGGATGTTCCACATTGCCGCGGTATTGGCCGACATAGGTGACAATCGCCTGATTTTCTTCCATGCTCCAATACTCCAAACCTGATGATTTTCTGCCATGAAACCATATCATATCACCGATCCACGGCAAATGCAAACAGTCGGATTGTGCTGTTTTTCGATTACATTCTCCTGTCGGAAATCGTGGCAATCCACCATGGCGGCCGTTATATTGAAATTGTCATACGTCCCTGAAACGTTCTGTAGAAAGGAGAATGATCGATGCTTCCGGAAAGATTGTCCGCCATGCGGGAACAAACCCGTATCGGCCGGTACCGCCGTTTCCGCCGGGCTGCCGCTCCGACAACAGTGGTTCAGCGCCGTGTCGCCGGACTCTCTCCCTGCCGGGCAATGGCGGAAGCCTTTGCCATTTATACGAAGCTGGAAAAACCGGTCATTCTGCCCGGGGAACGTTTTTTCTTCACCCGGACACTCTCCGGGCACATTCCCGCACCGGTACCGGGACTCCCGATTGAAAACATCTCCGCCGACTGGGAATTGCTGCTGCATCAGGGATTGTCCGGCAGGATCGCCGCGGCGGAAGCCGTCCTGCGTACCCCCGGAAACACGCCGGAAAGCATGGAGTTTCTGCAGAGCGCCATAGCCATGATGCAGGCGGCCTCGGCCCTCTCCCGCCGATATGCCGACGCGGCGGAACAAAGCGGCGACACCGCCGGCGCGGCGCTGCTTCGCAAAGTGCCGCTGTACCCGGCGGAAACGCTTCATGAAGCGCTGCAATCGATTTTTTTCATGTACTCGATGCTGCATCTCAGTGCGGTTACGCTTCAGGGACTCGGGCGCATGGACCAGTATTTGTTCGACTACTACCGCCGGGATCTGGCGGAAAAACGCCTGACGCGCCAGGAAGCCGGTGAACTGCTGGCGGAATTTTTCATCTGTTTGAATCGGGAAAACGACCTGTACGGCATGGCGCAGCGCGGTGACGACGGCCAGTCCGTCATGCTCGGCGGCTGCCGCCGGAACGGCAGTCGCGGCGACAACGATCTGACTTTGCTGCTGCTGGAAACCGCCGGTGAGATCGCCATGATCAATCCCAAAATCAATCTGCGCGTGGATTCGGAAACGCCCGCCGAAATTCTCCGGGCCGGGGTGCAGCTGACCGGACGCGGGCTGGGGTTCCCGCAATACTGCAACGACGAAGTGGTGATTCCGGCGCTGATTCGCTTCGGCTACCCTCCGGAAGACGCCCGGGATTATGCGGTGGCCGCCTGCTGGGAATTTACCGTCCCCGACGGACGCGACATTCCCAACAGCATGGCGATCAATCTGGCACTGGCGGCGGACCGCGCCATCCGGGCCGCCATGCGCGAAGGGCTTTCCTGGGAAGAACTCCTGCAAAACCTCGCACCGGAAATCCGGAAACAACTGCCCCCCCCGCACTCCCGCCGGGAACTGGTGCCCAATCCTCTGTTTTCCGCCTTGAAAGGACGCTGCATCGAACGCGGGCGCGACCTGCATTCCGGCGGCGGCCGCCATTATCACACCGGCGCGCACGGATGCGGCTCCTCCACTGCCGCGGACGCCCTGGCCGCGGTAAAAAAATGGGTCTATGACGAAGGCCGAATTCCCCCCGCCCGGCTGCTGCGTGCCCTGGAAAGCAACTTCGCCGACGATGAGGAGCTGCGCTTGCTGCTGCGCGACCATTCCCCCAAAACCGGCAACTGCGACCCGGCAACCAATGACTGCCTCCGACGGGTGTTTGACGCATTCGCGGATGTGCTGGAAGAAATCACCGACAACGGGTTCGGCGGCCGAATCCGGCCTGGTACCGGGTCCGCGCAGAATTATGCGCTCATGACTCGCCGGGAAGGTCCGCTGCGCCTGCGGGCGACCGCGGACGGACGCCGGGACGGGGAATATATCAGTTCCAGTCTTTCGCCGGCACCGGGAGTCTGCGCCCGGGGGCTTCTCAGCATTCTGCAGACTTACGGGACATTGGACTACAGCCGGCTATGCAACGGCGGCCCCATTACCCTGGAAGTGACTCCAGCCTATTTCCGTTCTCCGGAGGCCGTGGAGAAAACCATCGCGTTGATTCATGCGTTCATCCGTACCGGCTGCCAGCAGCTGCAGATGAATACACTGGATCCGGCCGTTCTGCGTGATGCACAAAAACATCCGGAACGACACCGCGATCTCATCGTCCGGGTCTGGGGCTGGAGCGGCTATTTCGTGGAACTGGATCCCATGTATCAGGATCAGATCATCGGTCGTCAGAGCTATGGGGGATAAATGATCGCATGGACGGTTTGATTTTTGACATTGCCGAAGGATCGATTCATGACGGACCGGGCTTGCGCACCACCGTGTTTCTGAAGGGTTGTCCGCTGCGCTGCCGCTGGTGCCATTCTCCGGAAGGCCAATCCCCGGAACCGGAATGGTTGAACACTGCCGCCGGCAGGCGGCTCTGCGGTGTCCGCTGGAAAGCGGAAGACCTGGGCCAATACCTGCGGCGCCTCGGTGAACTGACCGTCGGCGAAGGCGGAATTACCTTCTCCGGCGGAGAGCCATTGATGCAGGCGGATTTTCTGCTGGAGGTCTTCGACCACCTTGACGGAATCCATACCATTGTGGAAACCTCGGGCATGGGAAAGCGGACCAAATTGCTGCAACTGGCCGGAAAAAGCTCACGAATCCACTTCGGCATCAAAATCTTATCCCCAATTCCCGCACATTCCTGGACCGGCGCCTCCTTGCCGATCGTGCTGCGCAACCTGCACGCACTGGACGAATCGGGAACCGCCGAATATCTGTTCCGGATCCCACTGCTCGCGGGCATCGTGGATACCGGAGATAATCTGCGGCGGTTGATGGACCTGACTTTTTCACTGCGGCACCTGCGGCAAATCGAATTCCTGCCCGCCAATCCTCTGGCGGCAGCCAAATACGCCGCGTGCGGTCGGACCTTTCCCCGGGACCGGCGGCTGACGACCACCGGGACCATACCGGCGTGGTTCGCCCCGGCAGTCCCATGGCGGCTGCTGGAATAACCCTGCGCCGCTCCCGATTTTTTGCGGAAAGCTCTTGACAAGGACTTTTGATTGCAGTATAATTAATTGTGTCAATTAATAGATCACAGTTTAACACAGCATAAAAAAACGGTTATGAAACATAATTACCTGAGTCTGGCCGATGCCCTGGAACTGGAAGTTCTCTCCGGACAATTATCCACGGGTATGCGTCTTCCGTCCCTGCGGGAACTGGCGAAAGAACGGAACGTCACTCCGGCAGTGGCGCGGCGCGCCCTGACGGAATTGTGCCGGCGCATGATTGCGGAGAGCCGACATGGCGATGGTTTTTACATCATCTCCGACGGCAGAAACAGCCCGCCGGACGGTTCCCTGAGAATCTCCGTCATACACCACCGCGCGGCCCGCGACCCGGGAGATAATGCCTACTGCACTCTGGTGTTGAAGGGGGTGCAGGAAGAGGCGCAAAAGGAAAACATCACGCTCGTTCTGCACTACAACGTGCCGGTCATTGAAAAAACCGGCCAACTGGAAACCCTGGTGAGCAACGCCCATCACGAAGCGGACGCCATGATTCTGCTGGGCGGCTTCGATCGTTTGGAACGCCGCCTGGAAAGCCGGGTCCCGCTGGTTGGTGTCGGTATGGAAAACATGTACGGCGGCATGTTATCACCGGTTCACATGGATCCCTGGCAATGTGCGCAGCTGGCACGGGAACATTTTCTGCAGGCCGGCCTCCACCGGCTGATTCTGTATCGGACACTCGGCCCGGAACCGAGCACGCATTTCGAAGCGATGAAGGCACGATGGCCGGGAGAATGGCGGGAAACCGTGTTCGATCCGCACCATCTCCCCGAAATCGACGAATGTCCCGCCGACACCGGCTGCTGGTTCGAAGGCGGCAGTGAAGCCAATTATGCACTCCGGCGCCATCAGGAACGCTTCGGCCGGCGGTTTGAGGCGATCGCACTGGACGGCAAAGCGATGCTCAATGAACAATTCATTCCAGTCGCGACCATTGCACCGGACTGGATTCAAGTCGGACGCATGGCGCTCCGGGAGGCGGTCCGCCGGGTTCGGGAGCCCGGCGGAGGCGCGGTACGGCTCCTGGTCAATGTCCGCAGGTTTCCGCCCGGGGCGCGCCTGTGATACCGCAGCCGCAGCTTTCCGGAAACGCGCCTTGTTTTTGATGAACCATGCCGTTGGGAGTAAAAAAAAAACGTCTTTGCAACCATTCAATCTACAGGGAGGAATATTATGACAGGGAAACACCGTTTCACCTTGATCGAGCTGCTGGTGGTTATTGCGATCATCGCCATTCTGGCATCCATGCTTCTCCCGGCGTTGAGTCAGGCCCGTGATCGGGCGAAAAACGCCAGCTGCCAGAGTCAGTTCCGACAAATCAGTCTGGCCCTGCATTTGTACATTGACGCCAGCGACGGTTATTACCCGCCGACGATCCAGACCAACTACAGCACCACCTGGCCCTATTTGTTGTGCAAGGTTACGGAAGGCGAAAACGCCATGTCCCTCTGGCGCGCACTCGCCTGCCCGGCACACCCCCTGGTGGTCAGCCGTCTGAACACCTACGCCGTTCCCCGCCGCGATGAAGCCTTTCCCTCCTACGGACTGGCATGGGACAAGTATTCGAACAACAACACCGTCATCAAGGAGGACCGGCTGTACTCTCAAAAAATTTCCGCGCTGCAGCGCCCCTCCGTGACCGTCATCATGGGAGAGACGTCCATGAACTATCTGCAGGATGAAACCGCGCTGGGGTATTATTATTTCCGCCACTATCCGGTGGACAATGTCTACGCGGCAAGCCGTCATTCCCACGGCGGCAACTTCCTCTTCGGCGACGGCCACATTGAATGGGATCGCATCGTCGGTGGCCGTTACTGGGCCTACGATTACAATGCGCAGATTCAACAGAAATATTTTTTCCGGAGGTAAACGATGGGATGGAAACTGTCTGGAGCGGTTCTGCTGTACGCCGCGCTTCTGCTGACCGCCGCGGCCGCCGCTGCGCCGCAGGTGGACCGGGAACCGGTTTTTCTGAAGGATTTTCCCTTTACCCCGGAGGACGGCACCGTATTAAGCGTCAATCCGCCCGCCTTCGTCTTTACCCGGCCGGCCGACTGGAAACCCGGGAAATATACCTACCGTCTGGAATACGCCGCCGATCCGCAATTCCGAAACGCGACCCGGGTAAGGCTTGACCGCCACATGTACATTCCGGGCCGGAAACTGACACCAGGCACCTGGTTCTGGCGTTACGCGGTACTGTCGCCGGAGCAGTCGCCGGTCTGGAGCAAGAGCCGTCGATTCGTCGTTCCGCCCGACATTCCGGAATATGCGTTTCCGAATCTGGACACGGTGGCGGCGCACATTCCGGCACAGCATCCGCGCCTGATGGTAACGGCCGCCATGATTCCGGAAATCCGTCGCCGGGCGGCGGAGGGAGACCTGCGGGAATTCACCCGCGATCTCTGTAACCGGCTGCGGCCCCACATCGACCGGGAACTGGTACCGGAGCCGGAGTTCCTGCCGCCGCGCAGTAATCCGGAACGGCAGGCGATATACACCCGGATTTTCCGTGCCACCCGTCCGGATCAGGATCGGATGCAGGAAATGGCGTTGGCCTATCTGCTGACCGGGGATCCGGTTTTCGGACAGGAAGCCAGGCGGCGGATTCTGTATTTTTTCACGGAATGGGATCCGGACGGATCGACGTCCCTGTGGCACAATGATGAACCGGCCCGGTGGATTCTGAAGAACGGGGTACCCGCCTACACCTGGACTTATGAATTGTTTTCCGGCGAAGAGCGCGAACGGGTGGAGCGCTCCATGAAGCTTCGCACCCGGCAGATGTATGATTATCTCCGCGGGCGGCCGATGGACGCCAATCCCTATGAAAGCCATGCCAACAGCTTCCTGATCTACAGCATCAACGCCTCGCTGATCCTGCTCCGCGAGCATCCGGACATGAAAGAAATTCTGGACTATGCCCTGACGGTCTTCATGACGGTTACGCCGGTGTGGGGCAAAGACGACGGCGGCTGGAATGAAGGCGCCGCATACTGGGCGTATTATCTGGAACCGATTCTGACGCTGCTTTATAATTTACGCACCGTTGCCGGAATCGATCTCGGAGTGAAACCGTTTTTCCGCAATACCGGTTATTATCCGCTGATCGGCTGGCCGGGCAAATCGAAACTCGGCAGTTTCGGAGACGGCTCCAACGCTCACGCCCAGGCGGAAGTGCTGCAGATTCTGGCCTGTTATTTCAACAACCCGGATTTTCTTAAACCGGCCAGGGAACTGGGCAACCGGCCGCTGCCGGGCATCTGGCGCGTGGTCTGTCGCCCATCGGAACTGCCGCCGCCGAATTTGTCGCACCTTTCGACCGCATGGTTGTTTCCGGGCATTGGATTCGTGGTGATGCGAAACGATCTGCAGAATTTTTCCCAGGACGTGGCGCTGCTTTTCCAGAGCAATCCGTTCGGAGCGGTATCCCACCATCACCGGAGTCAGAACTGCATCATGGTGGAAGCGTATGGAGAACCGCTGGCCATCTCCACCGGCTATTATGACTGTTATGACAGTCCCCATCACGCCCGGTGGACCCGCGAGACCAAATCCCGCTGCGGCATCACCGTTGACGGGGGACAGGGACAGTTGCCCGGACCGGAGGCAAAAGGAGAAATTACCCGTTTTGAAACGCATCCCCGCTACGACATTGCCGTCGGTGAAGCGGCGGCGGCCTATCCGGATTTTTCCATGGCGGAACGTACCATCGTGCATCTCAAACCGGGTATTTTCATCATCCGCGACCGCTGCCGCAGCAAACAGGAACATATTTTTGAATACAATTTGCACGCGGTATCGCCGGGCATCGTTGACGAGACAGCTCAAAAAATCCGCATCGTCCGTCCGAACGCGGCCATGGACGTTTATTTTTTCGCCCGAACTCCATGGAAGTTCAGCAGCAGCATGAAATTTGATCCGGAACCGATCCGGACACGGGAACGTACCCGGCCCGACACCTGGCATTTTCGCGCGTCCTCGCCGGAGAAAAGCCGGGAAATGGAACTCATCAGCGTTCTGCTGCCGTATCGTACCGGTACGGAATCGGAGCTGCCCCGGGTGGAGCAGACCGCCGACGGCGTAAAACTGCATTTCCCGAATGGAAAAACCAGCGAAGTCGCCTTCACTCCCGATCCCGTCGTCCGGCATTGAAAACCTCCGGTCCGGCTCATTCCATCCGGACCGGAGCGTTTTTCACCAGGTAATTTCGAGAATCACCGCCTGCAGCGGCGCCAGCGTCAGACAGTTCCCGGAAAAATCCCCCTCGCCCGCAACCGGCCGTACCGCGACGGGCGGCCGTGGACAGAGCAGCTCGCCGGAAACGCTTTCCCGGCGATGGTTGATCACGGTCAGCCAGCCATGCCCGGGCCGGTCCGGATTCCAGTACCGCTCGCACTGGGGATCGTCGAAATCGGCCACCGGCGTCAAACCGGCCAGATCGCGCAACTGCCGGTACAGCCGCCACGCCGGAACCGTTTCCGGAGCGTCGATGGTTTCCGCCAGGGATTTTTCCAGCGGCAGGGTGAGGAAACACGCGGTGCCCTTTCCGCAGGCGTGCCGCACCATGACCGGCGCACCGTCGGTGGAACGGGCCATGATCTCCGCGTCGCAGGCGTGAATACGGGCACCGAATGTCGCCTGGACGGCGTACTCAAATCCGCAGTCAAAACGGATATTTTCCTGTCCGTCCCGCAGCGGGATCTTCTCCATTTCCAGAATGCCGAAAAGCCGGTCGCACCCGGTCAGACTGACGCCATCCCCGGAAACATACAGCACACAGCCGGCCGCCACCGCCTTCTGCACCGCCTCCCAGGCCGGTACGGAGAGCGGCGCCAGCCCGGTGAGCGACGGCGCCAGCAGCAGCCGGTAGGGTGAAAGATCATCGTATCCCGGCCGTACGATCGCGGGCGAAAATCCCGCCTGCGTACAAAGCACCAGACAATTGAATGCCGCCAGCCAGTCGTCGTTCAAGTCGCTGACCAGAATGGCCGCCCGACGCTCCTGCTCCGGCAAACGCCCCCCGAACTGCTCGACCACCTGGTGAAACCGGCGCATTTCCCCGGCGGCGGGGCGGGGACTGCCATCGTTACGGGTCAGGGCAAGACCGTTGTTCTCCATCTGCACGTCGCGGTAGGGCAGCTCATCGGCGCAGAGGAAATCACTGTAGCACCACCAGAGGCACCCGGCCACGCCGTTGGCGAAGAGGCTGTACAGCCGCATCCGCAGATACGCCGCGCTCAGCGGCTCCGAAAGAATGCTGCTGCCCAGCGTCCCCGTTTCCTCGCACAGTGTCGGGCGTTTTCCCAGATCCGCCACGTAACGGCTTTCCGCCGTCGCGTGCAAATTGGCCCGCAGCGACGTCAGCTTGTCCCTGAAACACCCCGGTGTAAATTCCGGGTACGGGTGCGTCGTCAGAAAATCCACCGCGTCGGCGCAGTCGGCAATCCCCCACGGCGCCTGCGGCGACGGCACGTGCCGCAATCCGTGCATTCCGGCGCCGACGGGCGTTTCCGGGTCGCGCAGACGCAATTCCGCGGCAACCGCATGCATCCAGACCCAGGCGGTTTCCGGAGAATCGCAATGGTCCGCGCAATTCTGTTCATTGCCGTATTCCCACGCCAGAATCTCCGGCCGTCCGGCATAGCGGGCGGCGAACGCCCGACAGTAGAGCATCTGGTATTTCACCATGAAGGGATCGCGGAAGAGATTGCGCCCGTTCTTCCAGGCGGGATTGAACAAAGTCCCGCTCATCCACGCCGTCATCAGGGCCACGATCAGCTTCAGCTGATGTTTGCCGGCCAGCTCCACGACCTGGTCGAATTTCCGGAACATTTCCGGATCCATCATTTCGGGATTGAGCGCCGGAGAGACTTTCCAGTCATGGCGCATACCGATGGTCCGCGGCTGGTTTTCGCACCCGGGAAGCTCGTAAATCGGCTGAAAATCGTCCCACAGCGGAAACACCCGCACCGTATCCATACCGAGTTCCCGGATCTGGGCGAACTCCGCATCGATCTCGACCGGCTCGAACCGGCGCCACATCCGAACGCCGCTCCGGCGCGGCCAGTAATTGACCCCCAGCAGAAATTTCTTTTCCTGAAAACGCTGCGGCAAATCCTGCACTCGAAAATGGTTCATGTTTACCGCCATTCTTTTGCCGTTGAACTTGTGCACCGATCCGCTCCGGAGGCGGTGCGTATCCGGCGGCGATGCGTACCGTCAAACCAGTCCCGACCGCCGCCTTCCCGTCCGTCCGAACGCCACCGTCAATCGATCTTGAGTCCCCGCTTGTCGATCACGCGCTTCACCTTGCCGGTGGAACGCTCCAGCGAGTTGGGTTCCACCAGCTCCACCTGGAAGTGAATCCCGGTAATGCCGGTGATTTCCCGCGAAATCCGGTCGCGCAGCCGGTGCAGTTCCTCCATCTTGTCGGAGAATTCCTGCGCCCGCATTTCCACCTTGACCACCGCCTCGTCCAGATTGTGCGGGCGGTACAGCTCAATGACGTAATGCGGCGCGGTCCCGCCCACCCGGAGCAGCGCCTCCTCCACCTGGGAGGGGAATACGTTGACTCCGCGAATGATCATCATGTCGTCCGTCCGGCCCTTGACCCGGCTCATTCTGCGAGTCGTCCGGCCGCAGGGACAATCGCCTTCCAGCAACCGCGCCAGGTCGCGCGTCCGGTAACGGATGATCGGACAGGCTTCCTTGGTCAGGGCCGTGATCACCAGTTCCCCCTCTTCACCCGGGGCCACCGGTTCCAGCGTATGCGGATCGACGCACTCGACGATAAAGTGGTCCTCCTGGATGTGCATTCCGGTCCGCGCCGCGCATTCGCCGCTGACGCCGGGACCGATGATCTCCGAAAGTCCGTAATTGTTGAACGCCCGGATGCCCAGCGCCTCTTCGATCGCCCGCCGCATGTCCTCCGTCCACTGTTCGCCGCCGAAATGGGCATAGCGCAGCGCCAGATCGCCGGGTTTCAGCCCCTGGTCCCGCAGCACGTCGATCAGGTTCAAGGCGTAGCTGGGCGTACAGATCAAAGTATTGACCTGCGCATCCTTGAGCAGCAGCACCTGCCGCTGGGTATTGCCACTGGAGGCGGGAATGACCGCCGCCCCCACCCGTTCGATCCCGTAATGCAGCCCGAATCCCCCGGTGAACAACCCGTATCCGAAGGAGACCTGCGCCACCTGATCCGGCGTCAAACCGCCGCCGACCAGAAAACGCGCGCACAATTCCGACCACAGTTTCAGATCGTTGCGGGTGTAGCCGACGAACGTCGGTTTCCCCGTCGTACCGCTGGACGCGTGAATCCGCACCAGTTCGGAACGCGGCACCGCGAAAAAACCGAAAGGATAATGATCCCGCAGATCCTGTTTGGTCGTGAACGGCAGCCGCCGGAGGTCGTCCAATGACCGAATGGACTCCGGCGTAATTCCCATTTCCGTAAATTTCTGCCGGTAAAAAGGAATGTTGCCGGCATGTCTGACCGCATTCCGCAGCCGTTCCAGTTGCAACGCCCGGCGCTCGGCCGGATCCATGCACTCCGCCGCCGGATCGAAAATCCGGTTTTCAATCAAAAATGGATTCATTTTTTCCACAATCCGGGCTCATGTCCCGGCGCTTTACGTTCATGCGAACAGTTCAAATTCTGAAACCGCCGGCACTCCGGCGTCGGTCAACGCCTTCAACGCCCGTTCCGGCTCCTCGAACCGGAACACCATCACCGCGCTTTCGCTGCGCCCGAAGGTGAACGCATACATGTATTCAACGCTCATCTGATTGCGGTCCAGCACGTCCAGAATGTCCGCCAGCCCGCCCGGGCGGTCGCTCACCGGCAGCGCCAGCACGTCGGTGGATTTGACAATGAATCCCGCCGCTTCCAGGGCCGCGCGGGCCTTTTCGTGTTCCTTCACCAGCAGCCGGAGAATGCCGAACTGCTGGGTGTCCGCCAGCGACAGCGTCCGGATATTGATCTGATGATCCTTCAATACCTGGCAGACCGCGTTCAAACTGCCCGGCTTGTTCTCCACAAAGAGCGACAACTGTTTGATCAACTTCATAACACCTCTCCTTTGCTTGTTCGCATCCATCGACGGAACAGGTTACCGGCCCGCACTCTTCCCCCGCCGCCCCAGACGGAAAGCGGCAATATTCAACTCATGCAGCTTTTCCGGAAGATTGCGGCGAATGTGCTTCAACCACAATTCCTCCGGCAGTTCGAAATGACAACTCAGCGCCCCCAGCATCAAAATATTCGCCGCCTTCGGATTTTCCAGCTCCGACAGCGGCACGTCTTCGGGCGTAATCAGAACGCCGCCGGCACGCAATTTGCCGAGATTGACCTCCACCTGGGTCGCGTCCAGCACCAGCAGATAATCCGTCTCTCCGGCAGGCACCATCGGACTGTACACCCGGTCCCCGAAACGAACTTCACTCGATACCGAACCGCCCCGCTGACTCATCCCGTGCACCTCGCTCTTCTTGACGTCGAACCCGGCGTCAAAGAGCACTTCCGCCAGAATGTCGGTTACCTTCAACACCCCCTGTCCGCCAAGACCGGCCACGGTGATATTCACGACTTTTCCCATAACGCTCATTTTCCTCCCAGCTGGTAAGCCCTGGCCTTCGCCGCGGCCAGAATGCACGGACGGCGTGCAATAATGACACTCAGATCGTTCGATGCCAGACGTTCCTTCAGAATCCCTGCGAAGTGCTCCCGGTCCAGCGTCGGATCGCAGATGTCCACATGGTCCACGCCGATCGCCCGGACCACGTCTTCAATCACCACTTTCGGTGCGGGGGTGTGATCCAGTTTGCGGCCGGTGGCGGGATTTTCCTGCATCCCGGTCATCGCCGTGGTCGAATTGTCCAGAATGATCACCACGTGGCCGGTTGCCGGCCGGTTGTACACCATTTCCACAATGCCGTTGATCCCGGTATGCAGAAACGTGCTGTCGCCGATGACACTGACCACCCGGCGCGCCTCCGCTTCCGGCAGCGCATGCCGCATTCCCAACCCGGTAGTGATGCTCGCCCCCATGCAGACGCAGGTATCCACCGCTTCAAACGGCGGCAGCACCCCCAGCGTGTAACACCCGATGTCCCCGGCCACGATGCAGCCGAAATCCCGCAGCACCTCGTACGTGCGCCGATGCGGACAGCCGACGCAGAGCTGCGGCGGCTTTCCCGCCGGCGGAGCGGCTTCCGGCGTCGTGTCTCCGGCCAGAATCCGCCGGACCCGCCCCACCGAAAGTTCGCCGAAGCGGTACATCTCCGCCTTGCCCTCCACCTTGACTCCGGCGGCAAGACAGGCCTCCACCAGCACCGGATCGCCTTCTTCCAGCACGACGCAGCGCTTCACACCGGAGGCGAATTTCCGGATCCGTTCCAGCGGCAACGGATACGTCATCCCCAGTTTCAATACCGAGGCTTCGGGGGCGGCGTCGCGCGCATGCTGATAGGAAATCCCCGTGGCGATGATACCGAGTTCATCCGAACCGCGATCCTCGTGAATAAATTCCCCTTCTTCATTGAATCGGGCCAGCTCCGCCAGTTTCGCCCGCAGTTTCCGGTGCGCGATACGGGCGTAGGCGGGAATCATCACATTGGACTGCACGTCTTTCTCATACGCGATCGCCGGCGCCGGCGAAGCGTTCGGCCGGCGGATCAGCGCCCCCTTGGAATGGCAGACCCGGGTCGTCATCCGCAGCAATACCGGACAGCGGTAGCGTTCGGCCAGTTCAAACGCGCGGATCGTGTAATCATACGCCTCCTGTGAATCCGAAGGCTCCAGCATCGGCACCCCCGCGGCGACGGCGTAACGCCGGTTGTCCTGTTCGTTCTGGCTGGACGCCATCCCGGGGTCGTCGGCGGAAACGATCACCAGCCCCCCGGGCGTGCCCGAATAGGCGATGGTGAAAAGCGGGTCCGCCGCAACGTTCAACCCCACGTGCTTCATCGTCACAATGCTGCGGCCACGGGCGAAAGCGACGCCGATGCCGACCTCCAGCGCCACTTTTTCATTCGGCGCCCATTCGGCCCGGCCGCCGAGCGGCGCAACGTTTTCGAGAATTTCCGAAGACGGTGTCCCGGGGTAACCGACCCCCAGGCACAGACCGCTGTCCAAGGCGGCCCGGGCGATCGCCTCGTTGCCGCTGACCAATTCTTTTTCACTCATCTCTTCCACTCCGTATCATCGTAGTAAGGGTTCCGATTTCTCTTCATTCCGCCAGATGCCCGTCAAGGTGTTCCAGCAGATGTTCCTGCGTTTCTTCGACGCCGGCGATGGTTTCATTCATTGCATCGGCCTCCTCCGGCGCGAGCGTGTGCTCGGGCGAATTCAGCAACCGCAGCAGTTCATCCAGATACAAAGCCAGCTCCGCCAGGTGCCGCATCTCCGGCTCCGGCAGTTTCGCTGCCGCATCCGGCGCCTCCCGGAGCGCGTTCAGAAATTCCAGCCGGGTTTCCACAAGATCCAGAATGGAACTGCGCAGCTCCGCCTTCGGCTCGTCGTCCGTCCGGTTGTAATTGCCGGTCAATTCCTCCCAGCGATCCTCCACGTAATTGCGGAAAACCGCCTCCTGCGCCTCGTCGGCGAATGCCAGCGGCTCCCGCCCGAAGCAACGGGCAAAAAAACTTTCAAAATCGAATTCCCGGTAATAGCAGCAATCCAGAATGAAGCCGTCGATCTCCACCGGCGTGATCGCCAACCCCAGCTCCTGCAGAATTCCAGCCAGACTGTCGGTCATGCCGCGGGAAACCCGCACCCCGTCCGGCACGATCGCACCGTCATCGTCGATCTCCGATTCCGCGCTCCGGCGGGCCAGCGCGGTGTGTCCGGCGTCGTAGGCCACTTCAATCCGATCGGTCATCCGGATGAATTCGTCCAGGGAGGCGGCCTGCGCACCGTTTCGCAGCAACGCTCCGTCTTCAAAAAAACTCCACGCCAGCTGTTCCGGAATATCGAAATACTGTTCGAAACGGTCGATCACCCGTTCCAGAGCCCCGGCAAACTGCCCGCACCAGTCCCGGATCGCACCATTCCGGCGCGCCTCGCCGGAGAGGAAACGGCAACTGACCGCTCCCCGGCTCCAATCCCGCACGGTGCATAACAGCGCATCGCCGGTGGAAAAGGCGTGTCTGTCGTAAAAATCCCGCATGTCAAAAACGTGCAGCGTCAGCTCCTTCCCGCTTCCGGTACGGGACACCGCCTCCCGGTTGGCCGGATCCTCCGCAATGAAGAAATCAAACACCTGCTCCGATCCCAGCAGCATGTGATAGGGAAAAAGCGTCGCCAGTTCTCCTTCGTAATACCGTCGCGGCAACGCCTGCCCGTCGGCTTCATCCGACAGCGCCACCTCCGACGGAAATACCTCCGCCGACACAAACGGCGCAAACCGGTGCCCGGGAATCAGAATCCCCGCCTCGATTTCCAGTTCATCCGGCGTAATCAGAAATTCCGCCCCGGAGAAAAACTCCGCCCGCCCGGCAAACCGTTCACCGGCTTCATCCCAGAACAACGTTTCGTCCGACTCCAGCAGCCGCGACACCCGCTCCGCCAGTTCGTCCCGCACCGCCTCCTCCGGCAATCCCGTCAGCACCTCCGCCAGCGTAAAGCGTCCGCCACCGCGCATCCGCGCCGCCGCGGCCGCCGCTTCGATCGCGGCGGCGGAAATCGTCTTGTCTGCTGCCGCCATAACTCAGACTCCCGCAATCCGGGAGAGCTTTTCAAAAAGGAAACGCCGCAGATGCGCCTCCAGATCTCCCTGTTCAAAGCTCTTGAGCTGCTCGATCGTCAAAGCGTCGGCCACATCGAACGAACCGCTGCGCAGCCGCCGCAATTTCTCCAGTACGCCGCCGCAGCCGAGGCGCCGTCCGGCATCGGCGCAGAGCGTGCGCACATACGTCCCCTTGGAACAGCGCATGGTGAAATCACATCGGGGCAGCTCCACCCGGGAAATGTCCAGACTGAAAATGGTGATTTCCCGGCTTTCCCGCTCGATCTCCACGCCCTGCCGCGCCAGTTCATACAATTTTTTCCCGTCTTTCTTGACGGCCGAAACCATCGGCGGCGTCTGCTGCTGCACCCCGATAAACGACGTCAGCGTTTCACGCAGCATCGCCTCCGTCACCTGCGACCAGTCGTGTTCCGCCACCACCCGTCCGTCCATGTCTTCGGTATCGGTTTCCAGGCCCAGGCGCATGGTGGCTTCATACACCTTGTCCTCGCCGCTGAACTTCTGACTCAGCAACGTGAATTTGCCCAGCACCAGCACCAGCAACCCGGTGGCGGCGGGATCCAGCGTCCCGCAATGCCCCACTTTTGGAATATTGAATCTGGCACGCACGAAATTGACCACGTCGAAACTGGTCCATTCAACCGGCTTGTCGATCAGCAGCACGCCGTTGGCATTGAAAATCGGCAGCCGGTGTTTTTTAGGATTGTATCGCATGAGGATCTTCCAAAGTTCGGGTTACCTGTTCCAGCAGCAGCGCCTCCACCTCCGCGAACGAACCGGCGTGCACCGTCGCTCCCGCCGCCATCTGATGACCGCCGCCGTCAAATACACGGGCGATCGGCCCCACCGGACAGCGGCCGTCCTTACTGCGCAGCGACAGCTTGAAATCACCGTTCCGCCGGTAAACCAGCGCGGCAATCACCACGCCTTCCACCTCCCGGAGAAGATCGATCACCGTTTCACCGTCGCGCATGTCAAATTGATATTTCGCAAACAACTCGTCCGGAATCATCGCATAGAGAAACCGCCCGCCGCAGGCGCTCTTCACACAATCCCGCAGCATCGCCGCCTCGAATTGCTGCTGCCGGAGCGGCTTGGAGAAAAAGGCAGCGTTGACCACCTCCTCCCATTGCGCGCCGCACTCCCGCAGCATCGCCGCCGTCCGCAGCGTCGCCCCGGTCGTGTTGGTAAAGCGGAAAGAACCGGTATCCGTGATGATTCCCAGCAGCAGCCACGTCGCCGCCGCCGGGGAAATCGTCCAGCCGTTCTCCCCCGCCAGATCGCAGACCAGCTCCGCCGTGGCCGCCGCGTCTCCGGCAATGCAGCTCCAGTCGGCCTGTACGGAATTATCCACATGATGGTCGAGGTTCAGAATCGGCATATTCAATGCCGAAAACGACAGCTCCGGCCCCAGCGCCACCCGGGAATCCCGCGCCGAATCCAGCGCGACAAATCCATCAAATGCCCGCAGATCCAGCTCCGCCGGAGAAACCGCGAACTCATTCCCCGCCAGCTTCCGGAATTTTACCGGCAGCGGCTCGGGCAGCAGCACCGTTGCCTGCCGCCCATGATCCCGCAGCAGCCGCCCCAGCCCCAGTGCCGAACCCAGTGCGTCGCCATCCGGCTTTTCATGCGTCGCAATCAGCACCCGGCGAAATCCGGACAGAACCTCCGCCGCTTCCCGCCGTTCAATCCTGCGGCCCATCAGACGCCTCCGTCCCGGATTCCTCGTTCAACAGTTCCAGCACCCGGTCGCCGCGCTCCATCCGGTCGTCCAGCCGAAACGTCAGCACCGGTGTATGCTTGAAACTCAAATCGCGGGCAATCCGTCGCTGCAGTTCCGCCCGGAACCGCCCCAAATGCCGCAGCACCTCCCCGCCGGCGTGCTCCCCGCCACCGAAAACACTGACATAAACGGTGGCATTCCGCAGGTCCACACTGCAATGGGCCATCGTCACCGACACCAGCATATTGCCGGCGCCGGGGCAAGGATTCCGTTCCAGCAGTTCGGCAATCTCCCGCTTCAACAGCTCGTTGATCCGCGTCAGACGATCCACCGCACCCATGATATTCACCTGCCTCTCCCGCTCCGCGTGCCGGATCCGGCCTCAGAGCGTGGCTTTCTTCAATTCAATTTCATACACTTCAATCTCGTCGCCGGGAGCGAAATCATTGAAGTTGTCGAGCCGGATCCCGCATTCCAGACCGGACTTCACCTCCTTGACGTCGTCCTGGAACCGGCGCAGACTGGCGATCACGCCGTTGTAGATCAGTTCGCCGCCGCGCCGTACCCGGGCATGGGCGCCGACCTTGACCAGCCCGCTGTCCACCCGGCAGCCGCAGATCTTCGGTCCCTTGGACAGTTCGAAAATCTGCAGAATCTTGGCCGTGCCGATCTGGTTCTCCCGTTTTTCCGGAGCCAGCTTCCCGGCCAAAGCGTCGGAAATGTCCTCCAGCAGTTCGTAAATAATGCTGTACAACCGGATTTCCACATTCTGGCGTTTGGCCAGATCGTTGACGCCGGGATTGACCCGGACGTGGAAGCCGACCAGAATGCCGTGGGCCGCCGCGGCCAGCATCACGTCGTTCTCGGTAATGGCGCCGACGGCATTGAGGATTACTTCCGCCTTGATCTTGTCGGACGGCAGTTTGGCCAGCGACTGGGCAATGGCCTCGCCGGAACCACGCACGTCGGACTTGATCAGAATATGCAGGGTATCCCGGGAGGCATTGTTGAGTTTGCTGAACAGATCCTCCGCGGTCATGACCGAACTGCCGCCGGACATGGCGCTGCGTTTTTCCGCGATCCGGCGTTCAACCTCCTGACGCGCGGCCTTTTCCGATTCCATGACGGTCAGGAACGCCCCGGCCTCCGGCGCTCCGGAAAGTCCCACCACCTTGACCGGGGTGCTCGGCCCCGCTGATTTCAGCCGTTCCCCGTGGTCGGAAATCAGCGAGCGGACCTTGCCGTAGCATTCTCCGCAGATGGCGGCGTCCCCGACATGCAACGTCCCGTTCTGAATCAGCACGTGCGCCGTCGGGCCCAAGCCCTGTTCGATCTGGGCTTCCAGCACGATGCCTTCGGCGGGTTTCTTCGGATTGGCGCGCAGTTCCAGCATTTCCGCTTCCAGCAGAATGCGTTCCAGCAACGCGTCCAGCCCTTCGCCGGTTTTGGCGGAAACCCGGACCGTGCCGACGTTACCGCCCCAGTCTTCACTGTGCAACCCGTGCTGCTGCATATGCAGCAGCACCTTGTCCGGATCGGCGTCCGGCAAATCGATCTTATTGATGGCCACGATAATCGGCACCTTGGCCGCCAGCGCATGATTCATCGCCTCCACCGTCTGCGCCTTGAAGCCTTCCGTCGCGGAAACCACCAGTACGGCAATATCCGTCGAATTGGCGCCGCGGGCCCGCATACTGGTAAACGCCTCGTGTCCGGGGGTGTCGATGAAAGTAATCTGTTTGCCCCTGAACTTCACCGTGGACGCCCCGATGTGCTGGGTAATGTGCCCCGCCTCCCGATCCACGACATGGGTTTTGCGCACGGCATCCTGCAAGGAGGTTTTGCCGTGGTCAACGTGCCCGAGGAACGTTACCACCGGCGGACGCTCCACCAGTTTTTCCGGCGGATCCTGGGGCTTTACCTTGACCGGCGGGGGCGGCGCGGGGGCTTTTTCCGCCTTGCCGATTTCCAGTTCATATCCATAATTCCGGCAGAGTTTGCGGGCATTCGCCTCGCTGACCGCCTGATTGATGCCGGCCAGTTCTCCGAGTTTGATCAGGTCGCTGATCAACTCATTCGGCTTGCGGCCGACCGCCTCGGCCAGAACCTTGACAATAATAGGCGTTTCCAGCTTGACAGTCCGTCCGGATGACTCCGCTGCTTCCGTGCGGCCGTCGCCGGCGGCACCGTTCCCGGCACTCTTGCCGGCCTTTCCGGCCTTGCCGCCTTTGCCGGCGGGTTCGCGGGAGGGACGTCCCCCCTCCTTGCTGTCCTTGCCGCCTTTGGCGTCCTTCGGCGGGCGGTTTTTCCCGCCTTTCGTCTTCACCGTTGACGGCGCCGCCGGCTCATCGCCGAAAAGTTCCGCAAAATACGCCTCCACCAGTTCCGCCATATCCTCCGGAATCACATCCCCATCCGGCGTCACCCCCTGCCCGGCCAGCTCATCGAGAATGACCTGTTCCTTGACATGGTATTGCCGCGCAATACTCTTGACACTTAATTTCTTCACCTTTACCTCCCATCCGTGTGCTCATGTACGCTCATCATCCGCACCGGATACCTCAATTTTCCAATCGGGCCAGAGCCTCCGCCATCTCTTCGCGGTTGATGCCCTCGATCTCCAACAGGGCATCGGCACCGGCGGCACGCACGCCGTCAATCGTTACAAAACCGTTGCGTACGAGCTTGTCGGCGGTTCCCGTGGAAATTTTCAACGCTTCCGCGAGCTGCAACGCCGCCCGATTGATTTTTTCCTCAATTCCCCCTTCGGTCAGGATGCTGATATTCCAGCCGATCAGCCGGGAACACAGCCGGACATTCTGCGCTTTTTTGCCGAACGCCAGTTTGGACTGCTCCTCGGTCACATGCACGACCAGTTCATGCCGGTCTTCGCGCACTTCCACAGACTGCACATGTGCGGGCAGCAGAGCATTCATCGCATATTTACAGATGTCCTCGTCATACGGCACAATGTCAATGCGTTCGCCGTTGAGCTCATTGGTGATGTTGCGCACCCGGGTGCCGCGGATGCCGACGCAGGCGCCGACCGGATCGACCCGGGGATCCAGGCTCTGTACGGCGATCTTGGTCCGGCTGCCGGCTTCGCGGGCAATGCCCATGATTTTCACCACGCCGTCGCGGATTTCCGTCACTTCCAGTTCAAACAGCCGCGTCACAAATTCCGGACAGGTCCGCGAAACGATCAGGCTCGGTCCGGAACCGGAAATATCCACCCGCTGCAGCAGGGCATTGATCCGGTCGCCGGGCATGTACTGCTCGCCATGCATTTTATCACGGGCGCTCATCAAGCCTTCGGCCCGCTGAAAGTCAATGATGGTGTTGCCGTTTTCGAAACGGCGAACCGTACCGTTGATGATATGCCCGACCCGGTCGGCGAATTCCTCCTGCACGGTCGCTTTCTCCGCCTGGCGCAGCTGCTGCATGATCGCCTGTTTGGCGGTCTGCGCGGCAATGCGCCCGAAATTACTCGGCGTTACTTCCCAGTCAACCACATCGCCGACCCGGACGTCGGGAAAACGTTCCCGGGCCCGCGCCAGCAGCAGCTGGTCGTAATTCGGGTTTTCCTCCACCACCTCCAGCTGTGCCCAGGCCTGAATGTTGCCGGTGTGCGGATCGATCTTCACCTGAAGATTGCTGGCCGGATGGATGCTCTTACGCGAGGCGGACAGAATGGCGGCCTCCAGGGCCTTGATCAAAAGCTCCCGACTGATGCCGCGCTCCTGTTCGATGTACTCCAGAATCGTCAACAATTCGCTGTTCATGTCTTCCCCTTTCAACCGGGCGGCGCCGGTCCTCTGTTTCCGCTCGACTCATGCGAACGGCCGGCCGTAAAATAAAAAAAGCGGGTAAAGGCACACCCACTTCCCCACTTCGGCCGCTCCATCTGTTGTGTTTAATTTACATATTATCTATCCTTGGTGTAATATAGTACGGCTTGCCAAAAGTATCAAGCAAAAAAACTCCTTTTTTTCCAACGCAGAGGCAGGAGCCCCTCAACCAACTCGTTTTCGGCTTTTTATGACAAAAAACGGAGGAAAAGCTTGATTTTTTCATTTTCGGGGATATATGTAATGGTTCATACAGGCGCAATGCGTCTGACAATCCGGAAAATTGCATGATCATTGAGAACATATTCAACGAAATTTTGAGGAAAACATCATGGCCCATTCCAAGTCCGCTCTGAAACGGCTGCGCACCAGCAAACTTGCCAACCTCCGCAACCGCGCCCGCAACAGCGAGCTCAAGACGCTGGAAAAACGCTTCCGCGCCGCCGTCGCCGCTGGAGAACAAGAAAACGCCGCCGCGCTGCTCAAGGAATGCTGCAGCCGCGTCGACAAAGCGGTCAAGGCCGGCGCCATCCATGCCAACAAGGCGGCCAACAAGAAATCCCAGTTCGATAAACTGGCGAACACGCTTAACAAATAATCAGATGTGCGCCGTTGAACGGCGTCCGCTTCGATGGAGGTGGACGCCGTTTTTTGTGTCTGTATTTTCCGTGGACGGTGGTCCTCCGCCAGCTGGAAGTGCCGCATGGATATCGCCCAAGTCGTTCTTGATGTCGCTCTCGACAAACTCTTCGATTACCGGATTCCCCCGGAACTGGCTCCGGTCGTCCGGATCGGTGTGCGCGTCACGGTACCTTTCGGAAGAACCGTGCGGGAAGGCTATGTCCTGGCGCTGACCGATCACAGCGATTATCCGGAAGTACGACCGCTGCTCGGCGTCGCTGAAGGCGTGGCGAATCTGCCGGAAAAACTGGTGGAACTCGGCAACTGGATGGCCGACTATTATTGCTGTTCCCGCGAACAGGCGATCCGCACCCTGCTCCCCGCGCCGGTCCGCCAGGGAAAAATCCGGGAAAAACTCCGGCTTTACACCGCCCTGTCGAACTGCGACGACGCCGCCGGCTTCATCGCCGCCAATGCCGACAACAAAAACGCCGCCTCCCGGGTTGCCCTGCTGAAAACCCTGCTCGCCGCCGAAGACCACCTTCTGCCGCTCGACGAATTGCTGGAAACCTGCAACGCGTCCCGGGCCAGTATCCGGACGCTGGAAAAACACAACCTGATCCGACTGGAAAAACATCCCGTCCGCCGCGACCCCTTCGCCGGCCGGGAGGTCATTCCCGCCCGCCCGCTCCCCCCCTCTCCGGAACAGGCCGCCGCGCTGGATCGGATCAACCGGATGCTGCTGGGCGAAGACCATCGGCATGTCCTGCTCCTGCACGGCGTCACCAACAGCGGCAAGACCGAAGTGTATCTGCAGGCCATCGCCCGGACGCTGGAGCTGGGCCGCTCGGCCATCGTACTGGTCCCGGAAATCTCCCTGACCCCGCAGACCGTCCGCCGGTTCCGCGCCCGTTTCGGCGACCGGTTGAGCATCCTGCACAGCCGCCTCTCCGACGGCGAACGGTTCGATGAATGGCACCGGATCAGCCGCCACGAAACCGCCATCGCGGTCGGTGCCCGCTCCGCACTGTTCGCCCCGTTCCGCAACCTCGGCCTGATCGTCGTCGACGAGGAACACGAAAGCAGCTACAAACAGTCGGAAGCCCCCCGCTACTCCGCCCGCGACGTCGCCGTCATGCGCGGCAGACTGGAAAACGCCGTGGTGATTCTCGGCTCCGCCACCCCTTCCGCCGAGAGCCTCCGCAACGCCGAAACCGGCAAATACGCCCTGGCCACCCTGTCTCGGCAGGTTTCCGAACAACTCGCCCCCCACGTCCGGATCGTGGATCTCCGGCTGGGCGGCCCGCCCGAAAAAGGGAAATCCAATTTTTTCTCTCCGCTGCTGATCGAAGCGGTCCGGGAACGCCTTGAACGGGGCGAACAATCCATCCTGTTCCTGAACCGGCGCGGCTACGCCCGGATGCTGCTCTGCGAACAATGCGGCTACGAGGCCACCTGCCCGAACTGTTCCGTCGGCTTCACCTATTCCCGGCAGCGCCGGACGCTCAGCTGCCATCTCTGCGGCCTGGTGGTGCCCGCACCGGAAACCTGTCCCGATTGCGGCTCTCCGGAAATCCGTTACAGCGGCGTCGGCACGGAGAAAATCGAGGCGGCGGCTGCCGCGGTTTTCCAGCACGCCCGCATCGCCCGCATGGATTCCGACTCCATGCGCGGCGCCGACGATTACGAGACAGTTCTGGAAAAATTCCGCCGCGCCGAAATCGACATTCTGATCGGCACGCAAATGATTGCCAAAGGCCTGCATTTCCCCAACGTCACGCTGGTCGGCATCATCAATGCCGACAGCGGACTGATGCTGCCGGACTTCCGTGCGCCCGAACGCACGTTCCAGCTGATTACCCAGGTGGCCGGACGGGCCGGACGCGGCGATGTGCGCGGCGAAGTCATCATTCAAAGTTACAACCCGGATAACGAAACCATCCGATTCGCCGCCGAACAGGACTTCGAGGGGTTCAGCCGCTATGACCTGGAAGTGCGGGAAATGCTGGCCTACCCCCCTTTCACCCACCTGATCGCTCTTCATTTCCGGGGAGAGGACGAAAGCCGCGTGGCGACTTTCGCCGCCGAATTCACCGAAGCGCTGCGCCCGTACTGCGGAGACACCGTCAAAGTCTCCGGTCCCCTGCCCGCCCCGATCGAACGCATCAAGGGCAAATTCCGTTATATGACCCTGCTGCGCGGCGCCGCCCTCGGACGAGTCCGGCCGCCGCTGCGGCACATGGTTCTGCACGGCCGGATTCCACGCGGCGTGGAGGTCTATGCCGACGTCGACGCCCAGTCCCTGCTGTGAACCCACCATTGACAGAAGACCGCAATGGATGTATTATTATAGAGAAGATGAATCATTGCAAGAGCAATTCCGGGAAACATCATGAAACGGATTCTGATTACGGGCGGCGGCGGCTTTCTGGGAACGCACCTCTGTGAAAGACTGCTGGCACAGGGCAACGAAGTCATTTGTGTGGACAACTTCTACACCGGTGCCAAACGCAACATCTATCATTTACTGGACAATCCCCGTTTTGAACTCATCCGGCACGACATCACCTTCCCCCTGTATGTCGAATGCGACGAAATCTACAACCTGGCCTGTCCGGCCTCCCCCATCCATTACCAGCGGGACCCGGTGCAGACCGTCAAAACCTGCGTTCACGGCGCCATCAACATGCTCGGACTGGCCAAGCGTCTGAATGCGAAAATTCTGCAGGCCTCCACCAGTGAGGTTTACGGCGATCCGTCCGTCCACCCGCAGGTGGAATCCTACTGGGGCAACGTCAATCCGATCGGCGTGCGGTCCTGTTACGACGAAGGCAAACGCTGCGCCGAAACGCTGTTCAGCAGTTACCACATGCAATGCGCGCTGCGGATCAAGATCGTCCGCATCTTCAACACCTACGGCCCCTGCATGCATCCGCACGACGGACGGGTGGTCAGCAATTTCATTCTGCAGGCGCTGCGGAATCAGGACATCACCCTTTACGGCGACGGCAGCCAGACACGCAGTTTCTGCTACCGCGACGACCTCATCGAGGCGATGATCCGGATGATGGGAACCGGCGACGAGGTAACCGGCCCGGTCAACATCGGCAATCCGGGGGAATTCACGATTCTGCAGCTGGCGGAGACGATTCTGGAGTTGACCGGATCCCGTTCGAAGCTGATCCGCATGCCGCTGCCGTCGGATGATCCGAAACAGCGTCAGCCGGACATTTCACAGGCGCGGCGGCTGCTGGGCTGGGAACCGACCACCCCGTTACGGGAAGGATTGAAGAAAACCATCGAATATTTCGACCGTCTGCTTCGGGAAGACCCGGATTTCTGCACGCAGAACGGAAATTTTTAATCGGATCAGGAAGGAATTTTTCCGCGGAATGAAACGGATTCTCTGTATCGGCGCCGGCTACGTCGGCGGCCCGACCATGGCGGTCATCGCCGATCAATGCCCGGATCTCACGGTCACGGTCGTGGACATCAACGCGCAACGCATTGCCGCCTGGAATTCGGACAAACTCCCGATTTACGAGCCCGGCCTGGAAGCGGTTGTCCGGCGCTGCCGGGGACGGAACCTCTTTTACTCGACCGACATTCCGGGGGCGATCAAGGCGGCGGACATCATTTTCGTTTCCGTCAACACGCCGACCAAGACTTTCGGCGCGGGCGCGGGCAAAGCGGCGGATCTGCAGTATCTGGAAAAAACCGCCCGCAGCATTCTTGAACACGCCGATTCAGACAAGATCGTCGTGGAGAAAAGCACCCTGCCGGTCCGCACCGCACAGGCCCTCAGCCGGGTGCTGCACTCCAACACCCGCGGCCTGAAGTTCCGGATCGTCTCCAATCCGGAATTCCTGGCGGAAGGCACCGCCATCGAAGACCTTCTTCATCCGGACCGGGTCCTGATCGGCGGCATGGAGGAATCCGCCATCGAGGAAGTGGCGCAAATTTACGCTCACTGGGTGCCGCGCGAACGGATCATCACCACCAATCTGTGGTCCAGCGAACTGACCAAACTGGTTTCCAACGCACTGCTGGCTCAGCGGATTTCCTCGGTCAACAGCATTTCCGCGCTCTGCGAAAAAACCGGTGCGAACATCGACGAAGTCACCCGCGCCGCCGGCCGCGACAGCCGCATCGGCCCGAAATTCCTGAAAGCCGGCATCGGATTCGGCGGCTCCTGTTTCAAGAAGGACATTCTCAATCTGGTTTACCTGTGTGAACATTACGGCTTGCCGGAAGTGGCGGCTTACTGGGAACAGGTGGTCCGGATGAATGATTTTCAGGCCCGGCGGTTTGTGGGGACGATGCTTTCGGCGATGTTCAACACGGTGGCCGACAAGAAAATCGCGATTCTGGGATTCGCCTTCAAGGCGGATACCGGCGACACCCGCGAGTCTCCGGCGATCGCGGTCTGCCGCCAGCTGCTCGAAGAACGGGCGCGCATCCGCATTCACGACCCGCAGGCGCTGGACAACGCCCGGATCGATCTGAAAGACGCCGCGGGAGACATCACCTACTGCGAGGATCCCTATGAAGCGGTCGCAGGCGCCCACGCACTGGTGATCATGACCGACTGGAAAAATTTCCGAGACCTGGATTACGAACGGATTTTCGAGCGGATGGAGAAACCCGCGTTTCTTTTCGACGGCCGGAATCTGCTGGATCCGGAAAAGCTGTTCCGGATCGGATTCCACGTCTACCCCATCGGACAGAAACCCCTCACGCACTTTTGAATGAAATCATGAACGTCATTCCCTGCCATATTCCGGGTCTGCTGCTGTTGGAACCGCGCGTTTTTGAAGATGCGCGCGGATATTTTTTCGAATCCTGGAACCGGGCCCGGTTCCGGGAGGCGGGCATCGATTGCGATTTTGTGCAGGACAATGAATCCAAATCCGTCTTCGGCGTCCTGCGCGGACTGCATTATCAGGCTGCACCCTACACCCAGGCCAAACTCGTCCGGGTGCTTTCCGGCCGGGTGTGGGACGTCGCGGTGGACATTCGCCGGGGATCCCCCACCTTCGGTCGCCATTTCGGGGTGGAACTCTCCGCGGAAAACCGGCGGCAGCTGTTCATCCCGCGCGGCTTCGCCCACGGCTTCGCCATCCTGAGCCGGGAGGCCGTCTTCGCCTACAAGTGCGACAATCCGTATATGCCGAGCCATGAACGCGGCATCGCCTTCGACGATCCCGATCTCGCCATCGACTGGCAGGTGCGCCCGGATGCGTGGATCCTGTCGGACAAGGACCGCCGCAATCCGCCGTTCCGCCGGGCCGAATATTTGGAGGACGGCTTATGAAGATCCTGATCACCGGCGGCAAAGGCATGCTGGGCCGAACCCTCCAGTCGCAATGGCGCAACGATGAACTGATCATCGCGGATCTGCCGGAATGCGACATCACCGACGCCGGCGCATGGGACCGTTTTCTGGCGCGGACAGAACCGGACGCGGTGGTGCATTGCGCGGCCATGACCGCCGTCGACCGGTGCGAAAGCGAAGTCGAGGCCGCTTTCCGCATCAACGCCGTCGGCACGGGCAACGTGGCAACGGCCTGTTTCCGGCACGGAGTCCGGCTGATTGCCATATCCACGGATTATGTATTCAACGGCACTCTGGAGCGTCCGTATTCCGAATTCGATCCCGCAGACGGCGGCAACACCGTTTACGGGCGGAGCAAATTTGCGGGCGAGGAAGCGATCCGCCGCCATTGTCCGAATCATCTGATCGCCCGGATCTCCTGGCTGTACGGCGCAGGCGGACCGAGCTTCGTGCACACCATGATGAAACTGGCACGGGAACCGCATCCGATCATCCGGGTGGTGAACGACCAGCACGGCAATCCCACCTCGACCACAGCGGTGGCCAGACGGTTGCGGGATCTGCTGGCACGTCCGGAACTGGCGGGGACCTTTCATTTGAGCTGTGAAGGAGAAACCACCTGGTACGACTTCGCCCGGGAAATTTTCACCCTGGCCGGAATACCGGTTACCCTGGTAGCCTGTTCCAGCGCCGAATTTCCGCGCCCGGCACGCCGCCCGGCCAATTCCCGACTGGACAAACAGATGCTCCGGCTGCACCGGCTGCCGCCGATGCCGCACTGGCGGGATGCGCTGCGCGAATTTCTCCGCGAAGAGTTCGGCGGCGGAATCAACCGGCCGGAGTCTCATTGAGGCGCCGGATCGCCGCCGCCGATGCCGCATCCAGACCGGCGGCAACGAGCATGGATTCCAGCAGAGCGGATTTTCCGGCGCAATAGGCGTCCACATTTTCCGGGTAGAGCGCGGCAAGGCGGCGTTTTTCCTCGCCGTAACGCGCCGCATCCGTCGGATGGCGGCGGAGGTACTCCCGCAGCAGCAGGTGATTGCGCAGATGCACCCCGCCCGGTACGCAGACATAGAAATTGTGCCGGAAGTCCAATTGCAGACTTTCGGTAAACATCTCTCTCCCCGGCAGTCCGCCGTCGCCGCGATGAAAAAATCCCCGTTCCCGCAAGGCCGCCGCCAGCTCCGGCGTCCATCCCGGATCCGGCGGAATGTAATCGACATCCATCACCGGTTTGGCCGCCAGCCCGGGCACCGCCGTGCTCCCGACGTGTTCCAACGTCCCGCCGAACCGCCGCAGCACCGGCTCCAGCAGCGCCCGCATCTGTTCAAACTGACGCGGCCAGCACGGGTCATACGCACACACTTTCACCAGCGGCGAACGAAGATAATAAAGTCGATGCGGCATGATCACGCTTCCCACCGGCTTGTCATATTCCCCGCAAATCATCATCCCGAGCCGCTCCGCCACCCGGCAGCTGGCCCGGTTCCCGGGCCGGATGTCCGCGATGATCCGCCCGGCACGCAACCGTCGGAATGCGTATTCCAGACAGGCACGCCCCCCCTCCGCAGCAAACCCCATTCCCATGAATTTCCGGCGCAGCATCCAGCCGACCCCAAGATGTCTCCGGCCTTCGATCTCCTCCGGCAGCAACCCGATCTGCCCGACCACCTCGTCGTCCTCCCGCCGGCAGGCCAGCCAGTAGCCGTACCCATGTTCCCGGTAACGCGCCTGGTTGCATTCCAGCCAGTCCCGCACCTCGCGGTCGGAAAAGGTTCGCTCCCAGGCGTACGTGACTGCCGGATCCTGAAGCATATCCGCCAGAACGGGCAGATCCCTTTCCGTCATCTCCCGCAGCCGGAGCCGGGGGGATTCCGGAAGCGGGGCCAGCATTCTTCCGCTTTTGAACTTCTGATCGCGACCTGTCATGCGCTATACCATTTCATCTCATTTATATTTTGGTGGCGGACCCGGCCCTCAGGCCTCACGTCCCGGTCGAAAAATCCACCACCGCTGCACCAGAAAACTCCCGATGAACAATACCGTGTCCACCAATATCTTCAACCACACCACTTCCGTCCCCGGAAACAACCAAAGCGCCAGCCGGATTCCCCAATAGGATGCCGCCGCAATCACCGCACAAAGCTCGTAATACTCCAGCAGCGAAACCCAATCCCAGCTCCGCCGCCCTCCATTGTGGAAAACAACATTGCGATTGCACCAGTAATTGAACAGAGAAGACACCACGCGCGCGCCCACCACCGCCCCGATCAGCCGGGGAATCCCCGCTGCCGGAAGGACGATATGGAACAACAGCGCAAACAATCCGACGTCGATCACCGCTGAAGCCACCGCACTGAGACAGAACCGCACTGCCGACAGCGTCACAAGCCGCCGGCCAAGAACGGCGTAAATCCGAACAGAATCCCGGAATGGATCAAAATGCGTCTCCCGATTCGCATCCCGATACACAGTCGCAATCCGCTGCTCGCGAAAGCCAAAGCGCCGGTCCCGGGCATGAAACAGCATGGCGGTTTCGAATTCGAAGCGCTCCCCGGGACATTCCAGCAAAGTCTCCAGCAGCCTCCGGGGGATCCCGCGCAATCCAGTCTGAGTATCCGCCAAACGGACACCACCGCTGAGCAGGGTAAACAGACCGCGGGTCAACACATTGCCGATCCGGCTCTTCCACGGTGCCGCCGCTCCGGCCACCTCGCGGCACCCCAGCACCAGTGCGTCGGCATGCGCGGCGGACTCAGCAGCCACCGCGGCAATGTCCTCCGGCAAATGCTGACCATCCGCATCCGCGGTGACGACGCCCGCTCCCCCTGGAAAATGAGCCAGAAAAAACCGGAACGCCGTCTTCAAGGCGGCCCCTTTGCCGCGATTGACCGGGTGATGCAGCACTGTCACGCCCGGCCGTTGAAGCAACTCGGAAAAAAAGGTACGGGCACCTGCCCCACTACCGTCATCCACGACAATCACCGGACAATCGCTCATCATCCGGCGCAAATCATCCACCAGCCGGAGCAACCGGGCATCCGGATTCAGGGCCGGAATCACTACCGCGTAAAGTCGTTTTGCATTCCCGGTATTTACTGTTTCCGAATTCTCCACTGCGTCATCGACCCTTTTCTGCATGCCGGCGTCTTCTGTTCCAATCGGTCCGGTCCGTCTTGTCGCGACCATCCGGGCCACCGACGGCGACCGCGTCGGCACCACTGCTCTTGTTTCCGGCCCTGGTTCGGCTATTAAAGGTAGCATTTCCCCCCGGAAAATCAATCCGGTCTCTCCGCAAAATCCCCGGGCAAACCATCCGCTTTCGTGAACATTCCCCTGAAACCGCTTGACCGGCATTTGACAAAGCTCCGCCGAAGCTGTAATTTTTCTGAAAGCAGCAACCCAGTTTTCGTAAGGAATGACGCCATGGCGCTCTTTTCGTTGAAATCGACGACCTTGAATGTAATACGGGAATCCCCGTTTTCATTGGAACGGGAAATTCAAACTCTTGTAGAGAAAAATCTGGATCTGCTGCTCGGGCTGGAATTCATCACCTCGGAATTTTCCATCGCCGGAACAACGCAGAAACTGCGAATCGACCCCCTTGCTTTCGATGCGAAAAACCGGGCATTCGTCATCATCGAATACAAGCAGGATAAACATTTCAGCGTGGTCGATCAGGGCTACGCCTACCTCGCCGCCATGCTCAACAACAAGGCCGACTTCATTCTGGAATATCACGAGAAGTGTGGAAAAACCCTGAAACGGGTAGAAGTGGACTGGTCGCAGTCCCGGGTCATGTTTATATCCCGGTCGTTTACGCCGTATCAGAAGGAGGCGATCAACTTTCAGGATTTGCCGATCTCCCTGTGGGAAATCCGGAAATACAGCAACCAGACCGTCCGTTTTGAAGAAATTCAGAAACTCAACGCTACCGAAAGTATCAAAACCATATCAGCCGCCGGCAGTACCGTCGATACCGTCGGCAAAGAAGTCGTCGTGTATACGGAAAACGACCGGCTGCAGGGAATCCCGGACCATGTCCGGGAGCTCTACGCACAGCTCCGCGAAAAAATTCTGGAGCTCGGCAACGTGGAAGTCAAAGCAACAAAACTCTATGTCTCGTTCACCGTGAACGGCGCCCACTTCACCGATGTGGCCCTGCTGAAAAAAACGTTGAAAGTATGGATCAATCTGGAAAGCGGCCGTCTGGAAGACCCTTATCGGTTCGCCCGCGATGTCGCTGCTGTCGGACATCACGGCAACGGCGATTACGAAGTCACCCTGGCCGGAGCGGAAAATCTGGATTACCTCCTCACGCTGATCCGCCAGGGATACCGCGCAAAAGCATAACCCGATTCCGTCCGGACGTCTGCCTTTCCCTGCCGCATCCCCGGAGCCCGGCGTCACCCGCCGGAACCTCCCTCGCGGGCATACCTGCCGCTTGACAAAACGGATACCTGAAATTATTGTAGTGAAAAAACCACATGCCTCCCGCTGGAGAACGATTTTGAGCAGCAATCCGAAAATTCTGATGATCGAGGATGATCCCTCCATCCGCGATATGACGAAAATGAACCTCAATATGAACGGCTATCAGCAGGTATTCTGCGCCGGCGACGGCAAGGAAGGACTCGCCCTCGCCGCCCGGATCGTCCCGGACCTGATCCTGCTCGACGTCATGCTCCCGGAAATCGACGGTCTCACCGTCTGCCGCTGTCTGAAAAACACGCCCGGCCTCGCCTCTATCCCGATCATCATGCTGACCGCCAAGGGTGAGGAAAACGACATTGTTCTCGGACTCGAAATGGGCGCGGACGACTATATTGCCAAACCCTACAGCAGCAAGGTCCTCGCCGCACGCATCGCCGCCCGGCTGCGGAATCGCAACAACGCCCCCCCGCAAAGCCGCACCATTACCCTCGGCCCGCTGGAGATCGACCTGGAAACGCACTGCGCACAAATCAACGCTGAACCGCTTCTGCTGACGCCGGATGAATTCAACACCCTCGCTTTGCTCGCCGGCAATCCCGGGCGCGTCTTCACCCGCAACCAGATCATCCGCAAGGTAAAAGGCGTCAACTATCCGGTTACCGCGCGCGCGATCGACATGCACATCGTCAATCTGCGCAAGAAACTCGGCGACTGGGCGGATCACATCGAAACCGTCCGCGGCGTCGGCTACCGGATCTCCGCAGAATGAAAACAGCGCGAAAAGATTCCGTCCTCCTGTTCATCCCGGCACTCATCGGGATCATCATTGTCGTCTCCGTGGTGCTGCTGGACATTCAGCTCGCCAACTTTCAGAACGCCTATTTCCGCGAGGTCGCCGATGAGACCAGAAGGAACAATTATTTCCTCGTCCGCTTCTGCAAGGAACAGATCGAAACCGGCAACCTCGACAAACTCCGGCGGCTGTTCCGCAGCCGCGGCCCCCAGCCCGTCATCGCCAAAATCATCGCCCGCGGCAGAGGCACGCTCATCGAAACCGCCGATGTCCCGGACTACCTCGCCGAACATCTTCGCAGTCCGCAGGTCAAGGGCATGTTCCGCAGCAACCAGCCGGAAGACGTCCTGGTCAAATATGATCAAACGCTCCAATCCTTCATGGTCTACCACTCCATTCACTTCAAAACCGACGGGCAGGACTATCTCCTGCTTACCGCCGCCAAATGCAGCAGCATGACCATGCTGATGCGCCAGACCCGCCGGAGCATGATCATGTTGACTCTGCTCGGGCTGCTTTCGACGGCGGTATTGATCGCTTATTTCTGCTGTCTGATCCGGTCGCCGCTGAACCGTCTCTTCGCCAGCATGTCGAAAATCGCCGCCGGCGAACTGGAGTCCCCCATCTACATCCCCCGCCACGGACTCGTCCGGGAAATCGCCCTCTGTCTGCAAAGCCTCACCGAACAGTTGAAAAAACAGATCATCTCATTGCGCGACGGTGCCAACGAGCGTGAAGCCATTCTCGATGCCATGACCGAAGCCATTCTGCTGGTGAACTCGAAAGGCCGGGTGGAACGGTGCAACCGGACCGCCTGCGCCCTTTTTTATCCCCGCATTGATCCCGGCTCGTCCGGTGCTCCGGAATGCCCGGAAGAACTGCGGCAACTGATTCAGAAGACGGATGGGCCCGGCATTCGTACCGAGGAATTCCGCGTCCGGCATGACGACAAAGAACTGCAACTGCTGGCCAATGCGGTCTCCTTCACCCGAAACGGAGATCGCTACGTCCTCGTTTCCATTACCGACCTGTCCGAAATCCGGAAACTCGAAGCCTATCGCACCGAATTCATCGCCGCCATCTCCCATGAAATGAAAACCCCGTTGACCGGCATCATCGGTGCCATCGACGCCATCAACAACGGCGCCCTCGAGCACCAGGAGTACAAGGAACGCTGCATCCAGACCCTGACGCTGCAGTCGGAGCGCCTGCATACCCTGCTGCAGAATTTTCTGACCCTGAACTCCCTGGAGAACATGCGCCGGGGCACGGAGAAGGACTTTCTTCCAGTGCAGCCCCAGGCGATCATCCGGAGCGCGCTTGAGGTGTGCCGCCCTGCGGCGGAAGCCGCCGGCATCGAACTCGTTGCCGGAGAATGCTGCAATCTGGAGTTTCCGGGCGATTCCCTGCTGCTGCAGCAGGCACTCAACAATCTGATCATCAACGCAGTTCTCCACAGCGGCACAAACCGGATCGAAATTTCCGTCACCATTACGCCGGATCGTCATTTGGATTTCTGCGTCCGCGATTACGGCTGCGGCATTGCCTCGGAACATCTGGACCGCATTTTCAAGCGTTTCTATCGCATTCCCAGCCGCCATACCCGCCAGTCGGGGAACGGCATCGGGTTGGCCATCGTCAAACACATCGCCCGTTATCACGGCGGTTCGGTTGCCGTGACGTCCCGTCCGGGAGAAGGGTCCAGCTTCCATCTGCTGATCCCCTGTTCGATGTAGGCGGACGGCGATCCCCGCGCGGATTTTGTCGAAGCTGAGTCAGAAAATTGTCAGGATTTTGTCAAGATTGTTGCAACCCGTTTCCTCCGTGTTATTCTGTAAGACAAATCATTTCAACGGAAACACCATAAGGCAGGAAAAGCATTCATGAACAAATTCTGGCGTTCATTGTTGTGCACCGCCGCCGTCGGCATCATTCTGATTCACTGCGGCGGATGCGGCAAAGAAGAGAAAAAGGCTGTCGCGGAACGTGAAACCCGCGTCACACTGCAACCTTTGCAGAAGCGGATCTTCCGCCACCAGATTCCGGTTCAGGGCACCGTCTGGCCGGTCGAATACGCCACCATCTCCGCCAAAATCAGCGGCACGCTGGAACTGCTCAAAGTCGATGAGGGCGACAAACGCAAGAAAGGCGACGTCCTGTTCGGTATCGACCGCCAGATCTTGAAAAACCAGGTAACGGTCCGCGAAGACGAAATCAAGGTCAAACAGGCGGAACTCGAAAGCGCCAAAATCGCCCTCCAGAGCGCCGAAATTCTGGAGGAAAAGGCTGCGGTCGATTACAAGCGGTTCCTTTCGCTCTGGAGCTCCAAGGCCACCAGCAAAAGCGAATTTGAAACCTATGAAACCAATTACAAAAAAGCGGAAACCGACGTCAATAACGCCAAGGCCGCCATCATCAACGCCGAAGCCCAGCTCAAACAGGCCGAGGGCAACCTCGTCATCGCCCGCAAAAATCTGGACGACTCCATCGTGCAGGCCCCGTTCGACTGCGTCGTAACCGACAAATACGTCGAGGAGAACGAATACGTCACCACCGGTCAGAACATCCTCAGACTGGAAAGCCCCGGAGAACAGGAAGTCATCGGTTACATCAGCGCCGGTTATTATGATCTTGTGAAAGTCGGCAGCACCCCCGTCCAGTTCTCTCTCGACGGCACCGACAAAGGCAAAGGCGTCGTCACCTACAAGGCGCCGAGCATCGACCCCGAAAGCCGGACGTTCAAATTCATAGTCCGGGTTCCGGCGGACATCTCCCTCGTCAGCGGTACGCTCTGCGACATCAGCCTCATCCTCGAAGAAAAAGAAGCCTACGGCCTGCCGGCGGACGCGCTGCTGCTGCGCGCCAACGACCGCTACATCGTCTACGCCATCGACCAGAACAACCGTGCCAAAAGCATCGAGGTCGCCCGCGGCATCGTGGACGGCAAATATTGTGAAGTGCTCAACGCGAACAATCTCCTGAATGAACGCTTCGTGGTCACCGGGCAAACGTTCGTCAACAACGGCTCTCTGCTCCGGCCGATCAACGCGGAATAACGGAGGGCGGTCATGTCTTTAAGCAAATGGTCCGTCCAACGGCCGATCGCCATGACGGCGCTCATCATCGTTTTGGTGATGATCGGTATCAGTCTCTATCCCCGGCTCAGCATCGACCTGCTGCCGAATATGGAAGTGCCGATGGTGCTCGTGCGCTGCGAATACCAAGGCGCCAGTCCGACGGAAATCGAAGTCGAAATCGTCAAACGCATCGAAGACGCCGTCTCCTCCCTGGACGGCATCAAGCACATCACCAGCATGTCCATGGAGGACGAAGCCCGCATTCAGCTCGAATTCAACATGGGCACCGACGTCGATATCGCGGCCACCGACATCCGCGAGGCCCTGAACCGCATCCGGGAAGACCTCCCCGACGGTGCCAACGAACCGACCATCCGCAAAATCGACACCAACGCCACCACCGTGGCCCAGGTGTTTCTGGTCGGCGACCGCACGCAGGACGATTTGTACGACTACGCCGACGACGTGATCGCGGACCGGTTCTCCTCCGTTCCCGGCGTCGGTGAAGTCCGGGTCTACGGTGCGAACGAAATGCAGATCCATGTGCTGCTGAACCGTGAAAAACTTACCGCCATGAACCTGTCGATCAATGACGTGGTTTCAAAACTCCGGGAAAACAACGTGCGCGAGCCGCTGGGCCGAATCCAGTTCGACAAAGGCGAAAAGAACGTTACCTTCAACGGCGACTTCAAGGACTTTGAGCAGATCAAGGCCCTGGAAATCGGCAAATTCAAAAACAAACGCGTCTATCTGCGCGACGTGGCCGATGTCAAACTCATGAGCCGCGAAGTGCGCAGCAAAGCCTATGTCAACGGTCAGCCCGCCGCCCGGTTCCGCATCGTGAAAAAGGGCGAAGCCAACGCCATCGAAGTCATCAAGGGTATCCGCCAGCGTTTCGATACGATGGTGGCCAACGGCGAGCTGCCGACCGGTATGCAGCTGTTCTGGTTCACCGACTCCGGCGCCTTCATTCAGGCTTCGGTCGACGATGCCTGGAGCAGCATTCTCACCGGGATCATTCTGACGGCCGTACTGCTGTTCCTCTTTTTGCACGAGCCGAAATCGACATTCATCGTCATGGTGTCCATGCCGATTTCGGTCATCGTCACGTTCGCCGTCATGGCCTGGTTCAATTATTCGTTCAACATCATGACGCTCCTGTCGCTCGGCTGTTCGGTCGGCGTACTGGTAACCAACTCCATCGTCGTTATCGAAAACATCTTCAAACACCTCGACCGGGGAGAACCCATCAAAACCGCCGCCGAACGCGGCACCGGCGAAGTCATCGCCGCCGTTTCCGCCAGCGCGCTGACCAACGTGGTGGTGTTCGTCCCCGTCATGATGATGAGCACCCGTATCGGCAGTATGATGGTGCCGTTCGCCGGGGTCATGGTCGGCGCCACGCTGGTCTCGCTGTTCATCAGCTTCACGCTGACGCCGATTCTCGCCTGCGTGCTGCTGAAACAAAAGAAGAAACGTTCCGCAGGCGCTCCGGAAAAAACCTTCCTGCAGCGGCTGTTCATCCCCTGGGACATCGGCTATGACTGGCTCTGCCGTCAATTCGACCGGAGCATCGAATGGACTGCGCGCTATCCCAAAACGCTGATCAGCGTGGTGCTGGCCCTGTCCATCGCCACGGTCCTTTTCATTATTCCGAAAGTGGGGCTGTCCTTCCTGCCCTTCTGCGACCAGGGCGAAATCCGCGTCAAGTTTGAATTTCCGACCAACTATAACCTCGAAACCACCAACAAACTCATTCTGGAAGCGGCCGATCACCTGAAGAAATTCGACTTCATCCGCGGTATGTCGATCTCGGTCGGCGACTCCGACGGAGGCGGCGGACAGGTCAGTTCCGCGGTCTACATCGGCCAGATCACTTTGCGGACCACGGATAAATTCGAACGCGAAGAATCGATTTACGATCTGCAGGCGCAGTTGCGCAAGGAGCTCGCCTATCTGGACAACTGCCGTGTCACATTGTCGATTCCGGCCACCTTCGGCGGAAGCGGCGCGGAGATCCGCTGCGTTATGAACGGTGTCGATCTCGACGTCCTCGAAGGCGCTGAAATGGAGGTTATGGAAAAACTCCCCACCCTCGGCATCACCCGAGACCTTGACTCCAGCCGCCGCGAACGCAAGCCGAACATCAACATCACTCCCCGGCGCACCGTACTGCAAAACCTCGACATGTCCGCCAACGAACTGTATGAATATTTGCTCGGTTCACTCGACGGCATTGAAGTCGGCGACTTCCGCAGCGGCGCGCGCACCTTCGACATCCGGGTGAAAAATGAGAAGGAATACGGCGAAGATCAGCTCCGCCAGGCCGCCCCCGCCGTCAAGGACAACAACCCCCTCGGCACCGAAACGCTGGCGGAAATCACCGAGGACACCCGCCCGGTGGTGATCAACCGTTACGACAAGGTGCGGACCATGTGGTTGTACGCCAACACCGCTCCGGGCATGGCCCTCGGCACGGTTTCCAATGAGATCGGCAAAATCGCCACCGACGCCCTGCCTCCGGGATACGGCGTCCGCATGAGCGGCAACGTCGAACTCATGAATGACACCGCTTCGGAATTCATCCAGGTCATTCTCCTGGCCGCCGTCCTGACCTATCTGCTGATCGCGGCGATCATGGAATCGTGGACGCGTCCCTTTCTCATCATGTTCACCGTCCCGCTCGGATTTCTCGGGATGTACGCCACGTTGTGGGCGGCCGGCATGTCCATGTCGATGATGGGGCTGCTCGGCGGCGTGATGATGATCGGGATCGTGGTGAACAACGCCATTCTCATCATGGACGAGTGCGCCGCTCTGGTCAAATCCGGCGTCACCACTCACAAGGCCATGCTGCTGGCGACCCAGTCGAAATTCCGGCCGATCGTGATGACCAGTATTGCGTCGGTGGCGGGGATGCTGCCGATGGCGTTCGGCACCGGGCTCGGTTCGGAATTGCGCGCCAGCTGCGGCATGGGGGTGGTCGGCGGTCTGTCGATCGCTTCGCTCCTGACGCTTTACGTGATTCCGGCGCTGTATTTCATCTTCGTCCACGACACGGCCAAACCACGGCGGCGGCGGCTGCAGCGGCTGTGGCACCGGCTGTTGCGTAAGATCCGCTCCCGGAAGGCGGCCCCGGCCACGCCGGTCGCCCAGTAACGGCAGCGTTTTTCTCTGAGCATTGTACCGGGCGCCGTTCTGTTGACGGAATGGCGCCCGGGCTTTTTTGTGGCTCACACTTCGCTCAGCGGCACCAGCCGTTCCTCCCGGGCACTCCGGATGGCGGCAAACGCCACCCGGGTCGCCGCAATCGCCGCATCCACGCCGCAAACCTCCTCCCGTCGTCCGAGAATCTCGTCGACGAAATGATCCAGCGCCCGGGCGTGCCCCTTGTCCGGTTCCGCCGAGAACTGCAGCATCGGATCATGCCGTTCCGCCGCCTCGGCGCAGGCGGCGGCCTTCTTCTCCAGCCACCCGGAAATACCGCCCTGACGACCGACTTCCGGATGGCGGTCATGCAGAAACGGATAGGGAATCCGGGCCGGCACTCCGGGAATTCCGGCGGTACGGATTTCACACATATGGTCCACTACCACGATGGCGCCGTTGCCCATCATCTCATAAAGTTCCTTGGGATAGCCGAACGTGCCGTTGGCGCAGAGGTTCAAGGTGGCCATGGCTCCGCCGGCATACCGAATAAGAATCGCGTGATTGAGCATGCCGGTTTCCATGGCCATCACCGCCTCGGGCTCCGCATCGAGAAACCAGTTGCATAAATCCGTGAAATGCGTCATCTCGAACAGCATCGGTCCGTGCGGCGCCTGTGCCGGATCAAACACCCAGCTTTTCCAGCTGTGCCAGTCGTCATTGATCCGGATGCTCATGGACGGGACACCGTCGTCGTCCCGATGCGGACGATCCGCTTCCCGGTCCCAGCGCCACGCCGCCTGCCGCGGATGCAGCATCTGTTCCCGGAAAATACGCCGGGCGTCCAGCATTGCCGGACTGCTGCGCCGGTTATGCCCGACGCAGAAGGGAATGCCCGCTTCATGCACCACAGTTTGAATCCGGTACGCCTCGTCCAGTGTGGTTGCCAGGGGTTTTTCCACATAAATTGGTTTACGGTACCGCGCGGCAAGTTCGATGACCGGCAGCCGCAGCTTCTCCGTGGTTGCCAGGCAAACGGCATCGATCCGGGGATCTTCGACCACCTCACGCCAATCCCGGGAAATTTCGACGTGATATTGCTTCCGGCACCAGAGCAACGTCTTTTCCGACAGGTCGCAGCAGGTGTGCAAACACGCCTTCTCCGAGCGCGCCAGATTGGGAATGTGCTGTCCGCGTGCCAGCGCGCCACAGCCGATCACGGCAAAATTCAACTTTCGCTCCATCTTCCTTTTCCTTCCGGCATTTTCCGGTCACTCTCCCCCGAAAACCATACGAACCGCTCCGCGCGGCACCCGCCAGCAGCAGAAGGCCTTCCGGCGGCAGGCACAGACGGCGTCCGCCCGGAAGCGGCAGGGGTGCCAACGGCGAAGCAGGCAAGCGGCCGCTACGCCGTCATCCCATCCGCCGGCCTCATTGCCGCTGCGCTTTTTCGTCCGGTTCCGGCATCGTCAGCGGCGCCGTCGAATCCGGCATGGCCGGAGCATCCGGATCGCCGATCCCCGGAACCAGATCGGCAATCCGTACCATTTTCCCGGTCCGGATGGATTCGTTCGCCGCCACGCCGCACAGAATGGAGTAGGCGCCCGCCCGCTGGTCCGCCGCCCGCAGGTACCGGTCCGGACCGGCGGCGCCGGGGCGGAAAATGTCCTCGAGCATGACGTCATCGCCGCCGCCGTGGCCGCCCTCGCCCGTCCAGACGTCCACGGCATACGCGGACTTCCAGGTGGGAAACACGCGGATGCTGGTCCCTTCCTTTTTCAACGCACCGGGCACGCTGCCGTCGGCGTTGATGTACACCCGTTCCTCGCACTTGTGTTCCAGCCGTCCCAACGTGCCGTTGAACGTTACCACGTACCCTTCCCACGGGCAGAAGGCATTCAGCGAATACGACATTTTAACGCCGTTGCGGTAGCGGATCAGCACCTGCATCGAATCCTCGATGTCGATGTCCGGAGCAAAAACACAGCGGTCCCGGTAATAGCCGTCATACTGCTCCGCATCCAGGTAAAGCCCCTTCAAATGCCCCCCGTCATTCAAGTCCAGATAGAAGCGGCAGCGCCCGGATTCCGCGCAACCCCGGCACCGCTCTCCGCGCCGGGTCAGACCGAACCGGTCCGCCGTCTGCGGCGTGTAAAAGTGCCGGTGTCCCGTCGCGAACACCGCTTCCGGCACCGTCGACAGCCACCAGTTGACCAGGTCGAAATGGTGCGTGGCCTTGTGGACCATCAACCCTCCGGAATTCCGCTTGTTCCGGTGCCAGCGCCGGAAGTAGTCCGCCCCGTGATGGATATCCAGCATCCAGTGAAAATCAACCGACAGAATATCGCCGATCACGCCGGACATCAGCAGCTCCTTCACCTGCGTCCGCGGCGGCGAATACCGGTAATTGAAGCATACCCGCACGGAACGTCCGGTCCGGCGCTGCGTTTCCAGTATCCGCCGGCACTTTGCGGCGTCGATGGTCATCGGTTTCTCCGTAATGACATCGCACCCGGCTTCCAGTCCCCGGCAGATGTACTCCTCGTGAAAACAGTCCGGCGGCGTAACGATCAGCAGATCCGGGCGCCCCTCCAGCAGCATCCGGTCGAATTCAGCGGCGGAGTACCCCGGAATGGATACGTCCGCATATTCCCGGACCTTCCGGGCATTGTATGCCAAGCGCCCCGGATTCGTGTCGCAGAATCCGACGATTTCATAGTCCGCCCGGTATTTTCCCAGCAAAGCCTCCTGAAACAGAAAATGGCGACCCCCGACCCCGACCAACGCTACCTTTTTTTTCTCCGTCATAATCATCTCCTGTGATTCCCCGGAAAGCGGCTTCCCGTTGCCCGACGACTGTACGTCGCGCCCGCTTCGCGTCGTCCACTGGCCTCGGCCCTGATACGCAGGTCCGCGGCTTTCCGGGGGCTTCTGCATTTCCCTGTTCCTCTGAATATTTTACAGCTCACGCCTCCTGCTGCTGACGCAGCGCCTCGGCAAAATCCACAATGTCACGCAACGCCCGCCGCTGGGATTCATTGTCGTACTGATACAGAAAACCGTGCACCTGCCCGGCATACACCCGGCATTCGCAATATCCTCCGCACGCACGCAATTCATCACGCCAGCGCTCCAGAAAACGCAGCGGGAACAAATTCTCCAGCTCCGCCCCGACCAGCAGCGTCGGACAACTGTTTTTTCCCCGGTAACGGGCCGGACTGAACCGTTCGAAACGTTCACGCGTGTCTTCCCCGTAACGGCATCCGACCGCTTTCTGCATACTCTCCCAGATCCCCGGATGAATGTCCGGCCACGGCGTCATCGTCGCCGGTCCGCAAACCGCCACCAATCCGGCCGGCGGCACCCAGTTTTCAATCTCCAGCCGCCGGTCGCCGAATACCAGCGATTCACCGCATTCCCCCGGCGCGGCATACGCCAGCAACGCCGCCAGATGCGCCCCGGCGGAACTGCCCATGACCACCACTTGTGGACACTTCCGGCCGGAACGGCACCGCAGAAACCGGATCAGCCAATCATAGCCGTGCCGCAGATCCGTCAACTGATCCGCCACGGTAATCCGCCCGTCGCAAAGCCGGTATTCCGCCGCGGCCACCGGATGCCCGCGACGCCGCAGGTAATCCAGCACCGGATAGTACTGTCCCCGGTGTCCACCGTCCCAGCCCCCTCCGTGTATCAGGAAAAAAGCCGGTCCGGCCTCCCCTTTCCCCGGCTCCACCACATCCAGGCAGCGCCCGACCACCGGCGGCGAATCCAGCAGAATTCCCGTCATGCGCGTTTCCATATCCGCTCCCAATCCTGTCGCCATGGCCGCTCTTCTTGCTGCCTCCCGGTTCAAACCACTGCCACAAGGCCGCGCAGCGGCCGCCCCTGAGCCAACGCCGTTTCCGCCACCACCCGCGGCAGCGAAAAAATCCGGATGCCGCGATCCACGGTCGCCCGAAACACTTTCTCCATATCATTCAAATGCGGCTGCGACAGATTGAATCCGCAATACCCGGGCCCCAGCTCCGGCAGCACCTCGACGAAATGATCCACGTGGCCGCAGGAATGAATCACCCCGCCGTAACGCTCCATCAGCACCCGGTCATGCGGCAGAATCATTTCCCGGTACATCTCCGGAGAAAAATTCACACAGGAGTCCAGGCTTAACCGGACCTGCCCCCGGTGCATCCAGCCGTAATGAAATCCCCAATCCGCCTCCTCCGGCGGCACCAGCTCCAGATAACGGTCCATCGCGGAGCAGAAAACGCGGACGATGAATTCCAGCACTCCCGCCATCCCGCCCGGATCATCATAAAACGCCGTAAAAATCTCCGATCCGCACCATACCTCCGCAATGTCCAGCGGCCCCTGAAAATCAGGATGGTAAATCTTGACGAAACGGCGCAACTTCGGATAATCCTTCAACTTTTCCCGAAAATAGGCCACACAGTCAAAGACCTTCCCCGCATACCCCCGCGACCAGTCCGGCAAGCCTCCGTCCGCCGTCCGGCGCCGCGCCTCCGCCACCCCACCCGGCAGCGGCACCGCCCCCGGCAGCGTATGATGTTCCTCGGCCATCAAACGCAGTTCGCACCCCAGCGCCACCGGCAGAATCACCGCCCCGTAATCGGCGCGGATCATCGGAATCCAGCCCGCCGTCCCCGTAATCAACGCCTCCACTCCGGCCAGCTGCCGGCACAGCATGGGGGCGAAGTCCGACGACCGGATCGCCGCATTGATCGACACCGTCGGGAACGGTGCGAATGCCGATGCCGGCACCGGACGCCGCACACAGGAAAAATATTCCTCTCCCGATTCGGCCCCCGATTCCAGAAAGCGCCGCCAGCAATCGCGGATCCGCAACTCCTCGTCCGGATCCATCCGGCTTTCCAGATCCTCCAGATAACGGTCAACATCCACTCCGCCCGCTGTATTGCCGCTGATCTTCATCCATGTCTCCTCCGTCATTCCGGTGCCTGAAAATCCAGAAACGCACGGATGTTTTCCGATGGCGTATCGGCCGAGGCGCTCGCACAACAGATCCGTTCCGGGGCAAACCGGGCAAAAGCAGTCAGTTCCTCGTGCAGCCGCTCCGGACGGACGGTCAACAGATTTGCAGGCCCGTAACGAATGTGCACCGCGGCCCCGGGATGTCGATGCGTGTACGCCTCCAGGCACGCGCCCACGTCCGAACCATACCCGATGTCGTACCAGCGGCTGTTGTGCAGCGTCCCGTAGTCGCGCGCAAACACGTGCATGTTGCTGCCGCAGTGATGGATGCCGAAATGATCCCGGGCACAGCTGGCCAGAATCCGGTCGTGCGGCAGCAGAAAACGCCGGTACAGCTCCGGCGAAAGCAACGCCACGGTGCAGTTGTCAAGGGTGAACATCCGGTCATCCGACGGCAGCAGATTGCGCCGGTTGACGTAGTCGAAATGACGCCGCAGACTGACCAGCGCCACCCGGCAGTATTGAAACAGATGATCCACCAGTTCCGGATTCTCATAAAAATCAATGAACAGCTGGTCTCCGCGCAGCTTGAACGCGATATTGGGAATGCTCTGGTAATTGATGTGAATGGCGCACTTCCCGTATTTCCGCTTCAGGATCTCCGCCTGTTGCTCCAGATCGGCCACCACCGGATTGTCCGTCCAGTCCGGGGGTTCCAGCGCCCACACCTCCCGGTCGGAGAACCGCAGCGGCTCCGCATACGGTTCCTGCGCCTCGGAAAACACCACCCGGCACCCCAGAATCATCGGCACGGTCGCCACGCCATAACCGAACACCATCGGCAGCACCGGCTGCGGCACATACGCCGCCCGCACCCCCCATTCACGGTATTTTTCGGGCATCACCCGGTTGTAGGTGTGCAGAAACTCCATGCGCGCCACGGGATCCGTCATGAAATCCCGGGTAAAGCGGATCCCGGCATGACGATGCCAGAAACGCTCTTCAAAGGAAATCCGCATCTGTATCACGATATTCCTGATCCTTCCCCGCGTATTCTTTTTTACATTAAGGGCGTGTCGCCGCATTTTCCAATACATTCAGCGAAAAAGGCGGAAGCGTAACCGTCAGTTCCCCTCCGTCTTTGCTCACCACCCCCCGCTCCGGCGCCAGCACCTCCTGAAATCGGACGCCGGCAGGAATTTCTTCGGACCGCAGCACAACCCGCACCTCCCGGTCGCAGTCATTGGACAGCAAAACCGCGGTCCGGTCGCCTTGCAATGACCGCCACAGCGATGCGGTCACGGCCGGACGGACCACCTCCCGGGTCTGCGTGCCCGAAGCATTGCAGAAATACGTAACCTTCTGCCACGGCACCTCCGCCAGCTCCGGATCTTTCAAACGTTGCCCGTAAACGACGGTGTCCGCGCTCCGCAGCAGCAGCGCCGCGGCTTTCCGGGTGTACTCCAGACATGCCCGGTAATCCGGCTGCAACATCTTCAGGTATGGCACCATGGAAATGAAACCGATCTTGTACCCCCGGTGCAGCATCTGGGAAAACGCCGCGGCAAAGTCATTCATATCCTCCATGGCTCCCGGATGAAGCGCCCAGGCCCAGTGGCTGATATAGCCGTGATAGACCGTCTGAAAAAACGGGATCTGCTCATGCCGGTAAAATTCCGGGATCTGCCCGTGCGTCTCCTCCACATTTCCGACATAGTACTCGCAATAGGCCTCCGCGAACAGCACCTTCTTCGCCGCAAGTTTCCGTGAATCCTGCAGCAACTGGAGATTTCCGTTGAGATACGTGCCGTTGATGCCGGGCGCGTGGCCGTGCCGGGGGCTCCAGCAGTACCAGACCGTCCCGCTGAGCAGCTGATCGAAATAAAGACCGTCCGACTGATAGTCATTGAGCAGCTCCGAGGCCATTTTCAGCCACAGGTTCCGCCACTGCGGCGCCGCCCGGCAGAGGGGGGCCATCCGGTTCTTCACCACCACCGACCGGGGAATGGCCGGATCCTTCCCCCACCGGGTGCGCAGTTTCCGCAGCAGCGGCTGCTTTTCGTAGGAATAGACCGTAAACCAGTCGCTTTCGATCCGGCGCAGCAGCGATTCATCCACCGGCCCCTGCCAGGCGGCCTCCAGCGCCTGGACGATCTCCGTGGTTTTGGGGACGTTCCGGCCCCAGAATTCCTGATAAAAACGGTAGTGCGGAATATTGGCGATCGTCTTCGCATCCAGCAGCGGCACCGGCGGAGGTTCGGCCACGGACTCCTGCAGCCGGCGGAAAGCCGGGGCGGATTTCGAAAAATCCCATTCCGGATTGTAACTCTGCACATTCATGTAGGGAAACATGTGGAGTCGCTGCGGCTGCAGCGCCATCAGCGCACGCATTCCCCGGGGATTCTTCGGTGGAAGATAATCCGGAGTGCCGGTGTCGAACGGATTTTTCTGCCACTGCGTCAGAAATACGCCGAACTCCACTTCCGGAAACAACTCCAGATATTGCCGCAACGCCTTCTCCGAAGTGTGGTCGACGGCAAAGAGCCACATCACATTCCGCCGATACCACTCCGGCAGCTCTCCGCGTTCGACCCGTTCCAGCAGGCTGCCCTGCTGCATCCAGGGTTGCGCCATGGCCCACTGCCGGTATTTTCCGGCGGCCTCGTACCAGCCGTCGCGATAGGTGGAAACCACCACGGGATAAGGCGCTTTCCAGGCGGTCCCCGGCTGTCCCGGAGTTTCCGGGAAATGGTGTACGCTGGCCCGCAGACAATGCCGCTTCAGGTCCTCTTCCGGCAATTTCCGGGACACGTCGAAATCCTTGGCCCGCCCGGCGGCGTCCTGCGTCCACAGCATGACCCCTTCCCGACCGTTCTCGAAAAGCAGATACTGCATCCCCTGCCGGGTGGACCCGTAAGTGGAATAAACCACACCGCCCTCATAATGGTGCGGCCTCCCTTCCCGGGTCGTGTAGGCAAACGGATTGCGGATCACGCTGCCGGACTGCCGGCCGATCACCAGCCGGTCATGCGCCGGACCGGAGATTTCATGGAATTTCAGAATCGGAAACTCCACTTCGAAAACCCCGTATCCGTCCGCAGGCACCACCTCCAGATTCCAGAACGTGTCATCCCCTTTCCGGCGTCTGCTGACGCGCACTACCGCCTCCGGGTGCCGGCGCACGCCGTCCTGCAACTCCCGCAGGGAACCCGTTATGGCGAACCGTCCCGCCAGATCCCCGTCCCGGCACAGCGTGACCCGGTAGACCGGGTCGCCGTCCTGCACCAGCGGATGCCGCGCCGGAGCGGGGAGGGATTTTTCCGGAGCGGGCACATATTCCGTCGGCGCGGCGTGCAGAGTGCCGCCAATCCCCATGCCGCACAGGAAAAACATGACGAGTCCCACCGGAACGAAACGGTGTCTTTCGAAGCGGATCGCCCGGGTCACGGTCCCTTTCTGAAAAAATCCCTTCATCGAAAATCCTCCTGCATGTATTGCGTCCCCCGGTAGGGATGCCAGTAAGCGGTCGTCCGGCCGTCGTTGGAGAGCAGCCGGGTCCGGGCGTTGGCAACGTTGGAGACATGGCCGTCGACCCAGGCGATGTTGGCGCTCAGCGACGGATGCCGGTCATCCAGGGCGTAACTGTTGACCGAGGCGTTGGATATGGTGATCACGCAAGTCGGCCGGCGGTTGTTGGTGGAATGGCTGTCGCCGAACAGGACTTTTTTACTGGGAACCTTCACGCTGCTCATTTTGGGCGTTTTCAGGTCGGTTTCCGACGTGTTTTCCGGGTTGGTTCCGAAATAATCGCGGTTGTAACCATACGTCGTGTACATATACCGGGAGGAGCTTGACGGCCGGGCCAGGATGGAATAAACGCCGGTTACATATTCCATATCGAGACTGACCGCGGCGGCGCCGCAGATCCAGCTGCGCGGAGTGGCCAGATAACCGTCGCGATGAAACACATACCCCCAGTACAGATAACCGGACGACTCGCCCTGCCGCCAGGGCACGAAAAAATCATCCGAGGCGTTGTTGTACATCATTCCCGCCATACCGATCTGTTTCAGGTTGTTGACGCACTGGGTCCGGTGCGCGGCCATGCGGGCTTTATTGAGGGACGGCAGCAGCATGGAGGCGAGAATCGCGATGATCGCGATCACCACCAGCAGCTCGATCAGCGTAAAATACCTTCTCATGACTCCGACGGGCCTTTCCTTTCCGGTTATGGTTTTTCTGGGAAAACGTACAGTACGCCGTAACACGCCCCCCTCCTCCGGTCCCGGAACCGGGACCATGCCGTTCCGTTTTTTCGGCGGGCGGGAAGAATCCGCCTCCCGTACGTGCTTCGGGTATCAAACAAATAGAAAGAAATGCCTTATGCCCGGCTTCCGCTCAAAGTCTCCCGGATTCGGAAAACCGCATGGTTTTCCTGACGGCAGCAGAGCGGGACGCCCTCTTCCACGCAATCGATCAACTGTCGCGCCATGAGTTCCCCGGCCGCCGGCAGCATGGGATCGATCGTCGCAAGGCGCGGCGATCCGGAAAAGCCGAAAATCGGATTCTCCTCGATGTTGCCGTATCCGACCAGAGCATAATCCCGTCCGGCCCGCAGACCCGTTCCGCGCAACACTTCTTCAATCCCCAACGCCATCAGATCCGTCACGGTCAGTATCACCCGGGCGCGACTCAAAACCGCGCCGTTTTCGCGGGCGAACGCCGCCACTTCCGCCTTCTGCTGAAAATCGTTCATCGTGCCCTCGTAACACAATACCGCTTCCGCCCACAGACCGTAATCCCCGATCCGCCGCAGCAGTCCGGTACGCCGGCACCGTTCCAGAGCCGCCGCCACCACCACCGTGACCGCGGTCCGCCCCGTCCGGCGCAGCAACGCGAACAACTCCTCATACGCGGAGAGATTGCTCCGCTGCAGCACCCCGATACGGGAATCCGGCAGCGCCACCTCCTTGTCGCTGACATAGATCATGGTGGGAATCCGGCGTTTTTCCAGCTCCGTCATGGACTGGTCGCCGATCAGATTGTCGCCGATCAGGTAGGCGTCCGCGACATTGGAGCGGATGTAGTGCAGTACCGCCTGATCGTTCGGCGCGCCGCCGACCGGCAGCAGAGTGGCCAGATAGCCGTGGGCGACGGCATAGCGGCTGAAACGGTCCAACACCGGCGCAAAATGCGGCGAAGCCAGATCGCTTTCCAGCGACTTCAGGATGATGCCCAGTTTATAGCTGCGCCCGCAGGCCATGGAACGGGCGGCGGCCTGGGGCGCGTACCCCAGTTCCACGGCAATCCCCTGTATTTTCTTGCGCACCGGTTCCGATACCAGATGTGCGGTCCGGGGATTCAACACCCGGGAAACCGTGGAGGCATTCACGCCCGTCAGTTCCGCTATCTGTGCCAAGGTCATTTTGCTCTTCATCGCCACCCTCCTGCAAGCGTTCGTCATATTTTATGCAAGCGCTTGCATTAATGATAGCAAAGTTTCTGTCAAATGTCAAGAGTCAAAGGGGAAAAATCCGCATTTACTATCGTAACAACATAATTTATAATTTCTTGCATATTGGAACATGGCCGTTCATCTGCCGCGGTTCCAGGGCGCGCCGCCAGCCGTCGAGCGACAGCGGAACAAGTTTTTTTCAAAAACAATCAACAAACAATTTTCCTCACCAACGCCACTGTTGTATAATTATAGATAAAAAGAAAACGATATACAACATTTTTTTTACTGCCCCCCACCTCTCCGGTCGGGTTCGGATTGAAAAAAGGAAGGGAGCCGTCATGCCATCCACACGAATCTGTTTCATCGGCGCCGGAAATTTCGCCCGTTATGTACACGGTCCCATGCTGAAGGAAATCGCCGCCCGGGACGCTGCTGTGGAATGCGCGGCGGTCTGCGACCTGAATGCGGAACGAGCCGAAACCTTCGCCCGGGATTTTGGTTTTCAGCGCAGTTACACCGATCCGGCGCTCATGCTGCATCAGGAACAGCCCGACGGCGTCGTGGTGCTGACCCAGGTGGCGGCGACCGCGGAGACCGCCGGAAACGTCCTCGCCGCCGGCTTTCCGGTCATGATGGAGAAACCCCCGGGGCGCAACCGCGCCGAAATCGAACACCTGATCGCCATGCGCCGGCAGGGCCGGGCCCCGGCGATGGTGGCCTTCAATCGCCGGTATTCGCCGTGGCTGAACCGGACCCGGGAACTGCTTGCCGCGAGCGGCGAACCGCTGGAGCAGATCCGCTGCGAATTCTGCCGGCATGAACGGCTGGACGACGATTTTTCCACCACCGCGATTCACGGCATCGACGCCGTGCGGCATCTGGTCGGTTCGCCCTACTCCCGGGTCTCGCTCCATTACCGGGAGCTGCAGCGGGAAAAACCGGCCTGCGATATCACCATTCAGGCGGAATTCGCCAACGGCACCGCCGGACTGATCTGCTTTTCGCCGTCCACCGGGCTCTGCTGTGAACGCTTTACCCTGCTTACCAGGCACTGGACGCTGGTGCTGGAGAGCGTCATTCCGGGAGGCGGCTCCGACCGCCCGGGACGTTTGTTCGTCTACCACGACGGCAAACTGCTCCGCATCGAGGCGCCCGCCCCCCATCCGCTCCAGTACGATGACCGTTATCTGGCCGGCTATTACGGGGAACACGCCGCCTTCATCCATCGGCTGCGCCATGGCTTTCCGGAAGAAAACGATCTGGAACTTTCGCTGGATGCCGTGGAAATCGCCGATGCTCTGCGGCACCGCGCACCACATTGGAGCCATGCATGAGTGAATCGCGCAAACAACCCAGTTACGCCCGGTTGACCGACTATCTGGAATCCATGATCACCGCCGGAAGCTACAAGACCGGCG
>CASDQW010000051.1 GCA_949282965.1 uncultured Lentisphaeria bacterium | reverse complement strand
AATGGTGGAGCATAGCGGACTTGAACCGCTGACCCTCACACTGCCAGTGTGATGCTCTAGCCAACTGAGCTAATGCCCCACGAAAGTGCTATTACAGTATCTGTTTTTTGGAGAAAATCAAGTTACAATGTTAAAAAAACTGGAAAAAAGGAGTATTTCATGATAAAAGTCCGAAATAAAAGTTTCCGGGCCCTGCCCCGGGGCGAAAGGCGGCTGCGCGGATGACCCGGGAAGATTTTGAGGAATGGCAAGCGCGCCTTGTCGCTCCCATGGCGCAATGGCACGGGAAACGACTGTTTCTCACCGGTGGAACCGGTTTTTTCGGAAAATGGCTGCTGGAATGTTTTCTGGCAACGGCTCCGGAAGACGCGGAAATCGTGCTGCTGACCCGGTCCGCCGCCGGTTTCGCCGGCCGCTGGCCTCATCTGGCGGGGGAACGGCGGATTCGAGTGGTGGAAGGGGACGTCCGGTCTTTTTCATTTCCGGAGGGCAGATTGGATGCTGTGATTCACGCGGCAACACCTGCCAGCGCCAGGCTGGAACGCGAAAATCCGGATGAGATGTATTCGATCATTGTGGACGGGACACGTCATGTGCTGGCGTGTGCCCGGGCAACCGGCGTTTCCCGGATGCTTCTGGTGAGTTCCGGCGCTGTATACGGGCCGTCGGAAGCCGGGGAGGAGCGGTTTCGGGAGGACCGACCCTGTTACCCCGTTACCGCGTACGGCAAAGGAAAACGGCTGGCGGAACAACTGGTCCTTGATTCCGGACTGGCCGCGGTTATCGCCCGCTGCTTTGCTTTTGTCGGCGCCGGACTGCCGTTGGAAACGCACTTCGCCGTCGGGAATTTCATCGGCGACTGCCTGGCTGGGCGCCCGATCGTTATCCGCGGAGACGGGACGCCACGGCGCAGCTACCTGTATGCCGGAGAGCTGGCCGAGTGGCTGTGGCGGTTGCTGTCGTGTGCTCCGGCCGGAACCATTTGCAATGTGGGGGCGGCGCGCGCCGTCACCATTGCGGAGTTGGCCGAAGTGGTACGCGCTGCCGTCGGATCGCATGTCCCCATTCGTATTTTACAGAAACCGGTACCCGGGGCCAGACCGGAATATTATCTGCCCGATCTGAACCGGGCGGCGCAACTGGGATTGATGCCACGAATTTCCCTGGAAGAAGCACTGGCGCGGACTTTGCGGGAATTGAGGTGCGAACGCCGCACCTCCTGAGATGGCATCGGTCACGCGTCCGGGGGATCATTCGGTCCCGGGCCCTTTGCCGTTTTCGGCAGAGACAGGGCCGCCAGAAGCAATACTACCCCGAAAAGAATCAGCAGCGCCGCCAGCACCCAGACCATCGCCATCAAGCCTGCCATCGGCCAGATGATAAACAGCAATCCGGTGATGGTGGCAAGGATGCCGCTTACGAGCGGCCAGGTGCGCGGTTTGACCGCGGAGGCCAGCATGAACCAGTTGCAGCCGCTGATCAGCTGCCAGAGGCCGAGTACGAACATCCAGGCCAGATCCATCATCAGCGGGCTGACAATGCAGAGAAAGCCCAGAATCAGCGTCAGGAGCGCTTGCAGAATGCCGCCGGTGCGCCCTTCCCGTTGCGGCAGCGCGGCGGCGAACAGCCACATCGCTTCAAAGATCAGAAACACGCCCGCCGCCGCAGTAAAAAGCGTCAAGGTCAGCCATGGGCGAAATCCCAGTAATACCCCGGTCAGCAGCAACAACACTGCCCGGAAAAGAAGCGAATTGCGGGAAAATTTCGCCGGGAAAAAAGCGGCACCGACGGAGGGTTGCAAACCAGGTTCCTGATTCATGGCCAAAGGTCTCCCTGAAAAATTTAGAGAATCATCCGGTTTCTTCTAAAGTATAACGCCGGAAAAAACGGAACGCAAGCGGCTTTTCCGGAAAGAAGCGGTGTTTTTTACGTGCCGTATCTGGCAAATGGCCCGTTTCCGTACTATATTATACCGGATTTATCACGTTTCAATCGGATCCATTTGGATCAATTATTTTTACTGGAGGAGACCGTCCATGAAGTGTGTCGTACTGGGATATCATAATATCGGCCGGGTCGGGATCGAAGCACTGCTGGAGGCGGGATTTGAAATCGCCGCCGTATTTACCCACCGGGACAATCCGAATGAAAATATCTGGTTCGGTTCCGTGGCGGAATTGGCCGCCGAGAAGGGAATCCAGGTTTTTGCTCCTGAAGATATCAACCATCCCGTCTGGGTGGAACGCATCCGGGCAATGGCGCCGGAGGTGATTTTCAGCTTTTATTACCGGACGCTCGTCAAGCCGGAGATTCTGGAGATTCCGAAATACGGCGCCTTGAATCTGCACGGGTCGCTGTTGCCGAAATACCGTGGTCGGGTGCCGCTTAACTGGGCCATCATCAACGGCGAAAAGGAGACCGGGGTTACTTTGCATTATATGACGGCCCGGGCGGACGCCGGCGATATCGTCGACCAGGAGCGTTTCGCCATTGGCGACGACGACACCGCCCGAACCCTTTTCGACAAAGCCTGTGCCGCGACGGCGGTGCTGCTGAAACGCACCCTGCCGCTGGTGCTTGCGGGCAAAGCGCCGCGGCGGGCGCAGGATGAAGCGCAGGCCACCCGCTTCGGCGGCCGTACGCCTGCTGACGGACAGATCGACTGGAAGCAGTCCAATACGGCGGTTCGCAATCTGGTGCGGGCGGTGACCCGGCCCTATCCGGGCGCGTTTTCCTTCCTCGGGGAACGCAAATGCTTTTTCTGGGCGGTGGATGCCGTGAGCCGGGAAGGGGATGCCGCTCCGGGGACGGTGCTGCAGTCCGCGCCGCTGACGATCGCCTGCGGCGAAGGGGCGATCCGGGTGCGGCAGGCGCAGTTCGACGGTTCGGTCTGTACCACCGGCGAACAGTTTGCCGTGGACGGGCGGGTGGTGAAGAACATGGTCTTCGGCAATGATCCCCGCCGGATGCGGGAGGCGGGACGCAAAAAAAGCGTCCTGATTCTCGGCGTCAACGGTTTCATCGGCAGCCATTTGAGCGAACGGCTGCTGGCCAGCGGCAAATATGAGGTGTACGGTCTTGATCTGCGGTCGAACTACATCGATCATCTGCTGGACCGTCCGGGATTTCATTTCCGCGAAGGCGACATCTCCATCCACCGGGAATGGATCGAATACCACATCCGCAAATGCGATATCGTGCTGCCGCTGGTGGCGATTGCCACACCGATCGAATATACGCGCAATCCGCTGCGGGTGTTCGAGCTGGATTTTGAGGAAAATTTGCGGATTGTCCGGTATTGCGTCAAGTATAACAAGCGTATTATTTTCCCGTCCACGAGCGAAGTGTACGGCATGTGCCAGGATCCGAGCTTCGACGAGGACAACTCCTGTCTGGTGACCGGGCCGATCCGGATGCAGCGCTGGATTTATTCGACCAGCAAACAGCTGCTGGACCGGGTGATCTGGGCATACGGCGCCAAGGGGCAGCTGTCGTTCACGCTGTTCCGGCACTTCAACTGGATCGGACCGCGGCTGGATTCGCTGAATTCGGCGCGGATCGGTTCCTCCCGGGCCATTACCCAGCTGATTCTCAATCTGGTGCAGGGGTCGCCGATTCAATTGATCGACGGCGGCGAGCAGAAGCGCTGCTTTGTGGATATTTCCGAAGGGGTGGAGGCGCTGTTCCGCATCATCGAAAACAAGGGCGGCAAATGCGACGGCCAGATCATCAACATCGGCAATCCCGCGAACGAGGCCAGTATCAAGGTCATGGCGGAAATGCTGGTGGAAAAATTCGAAAAACATCCGTTGCGCAAACATTTTCCGCCTTTCGCCGGCTATCTGGTGGTGGAGAGCGGCGCGTTCTACGGCAAAGGGTATCAGGATGTGCAGCATCGCGTGCCGAGCATCCGCAACGCCCGGAAGCTGCTGGACTGGACGCCTCGGATCACGTTGGACCAGTCGATTGAAACCACGCTGAATTTTTTCCTCGAAGAGGCCATGCGTTCCGGAGAGTTCACCCGGTAACGCCGAAACAGGAGGCGGCGGAGGCATCGTGAAAATCATCGGTTTGCGAATCGACGTCGACACCTACCGGGGAACGGCGCGCGGAGTGCCCGCACTGTGCGAGGTTCTGGCGCGACACAAAGTACAGGGGACATTCTATTTTTCGGTGGGTCCGGACAATATGGGGCGGCATCTGTGGCGGCTGCTGAAGCCGGCTTTTCTGTGGAAGATGCTGCGCACCGACGCCGCCGGGCTGTACGGGCCGGAGATTGTGTTGATGGGGACCGCCTGGCCGGGGCCGCGGATCGGACGCCGGCTGGCGCCGCAGATCCGACAGGCGGCGGAAGCGGGGCACGAGGTGGGGTTCCACGCCTGGGATCACCACCGATCGCAGGCGAAGATTGACCGGATGAGTTCGGAACAGATGCGGGAGGAGCTCACGCGCGGGGTGGAGGAACTCCGGCGGATCACTGGAGCCATGCCGGTTTCCAGCGCCACTCCCGGTTGGCGGACCAATGACCGGTTGCTGCTGGTCAAAACGGAGTTCCCGTTCGCTTTTGACTCGGATTGCCGGGGGCATGCGCCGTTTTATCCGGTGGTGGAAGGGCGGAAGTTGAATCGGCTGCAGATTCCGGTGACGCTGCCGACCTATGATGAAATGCTCGGGCGTGACGGCGTGACGGATGAAAATTACAATGACCGCCAGATCGCCCTGTTGCGGGAGGATGGGCCGAATGTGCTGACGATTCACGCGGAAGCCGAGGGGGGACGCTGCCGCGGCATGTTTGAGGATTATTTGCGGCGGGTGAAGGATCTGGGATTTGCCGTGGTGCCGCTGGGCGAGGTGGCCCGGCGTTTTCAGGACGCGCCGGAGGGATGCATGGCGCCGCGGCCGTTCCCCGGGCGGGAAGGGTGGCTGGCGGTGCAGATCCGGTGAGACGGGGGCGTGCGGAGCCCGGGAAGAGAAAAAACGACAAACGTCATTGGTTGATAAGGAGTGAATCTTTCCATGGACAGCAACTATGAGTTTCTTGAAAAGATTGAGCGGGATCCGAGCAATCTGATCAAGGCGCTGCAGGCGGTGCAGGCCCAGGCCGGGTATGTATCGGACGAGGCCATCTGCGCGGTGTCCGAATATTTCGGGATTCCGGCGGTGGAGGTGGAAGGGGTGTTGAGTTTTTATGCTCAGTTCAAACGGGTGAAACCGGGGCGGTTCAAGATTGCCGTTTGCGACGGCACGGCCTGCCACATCAAGGGGTCGCCGCTGATTTCGGAATGGATCAGCGCCGAACTGAAGATCAAACCGGGTGAGACGGATGAACGGGGACATTTTTCGCTGGAAACGGTAGCCTGTCTGGGGTGTTGCAGTCTGGCTCCGGTCATGAGCATCAACGGTCGCGTGTTCGGCAAACTCGACCGCAAGGGGACGGTGAAAATTCTCAAGGAGTATGCTGCCAAATGAATGTGGGAATTCAGAAAATCCGGGTAGGGACCGCGTCCTGCGGCATCGCTGCCGGGGCAGGGGCCGTATTGGAGTCGCTGCGGACGGTCGCCCGCGGTATTCCGATGGAGGAGACCGGCTGCATCGGGCACTGTTATGCCGAACCGCTGGTGGAAGTGATCACGACGGACGGACGTTCGATCTTTTATTCTCAGGTGCGCGGGGACGAACAATCCGCGGAGGCGATTCTCAATTTGAGCGAAGTCGGCCGTTTTGAAGTTCCGGCGGGGCGCAAAGCCAAGGAACTGGTCAAGGTCATGGCGCTGGCGGGACGGATCAACCCGGTTTCGTATGAGGACTATGTGGCGCATGACGGTTACGTCGCGCTGCGGCGGGCGCTGTCGATGCGGCCGGAAGAAGTGGTGGCGGAGGTGAAACTTTCCGGACTGCGCGGGCGCGGCGGCGGCGGTTTTCCCACCGGGAACAAGTGGGGATTTCTGGCGGCGAAGCAGGCGGATCAGAAGATTTTGATCTGCAACGCCGACGAAGGGGACCCGGGGGCGTTCATGGACCGGTCGCTGATGGAAAGCGTCCCGCACCAGATGCTGGAAGGGATGCTGATTGCGGCGCATGCCACCGGCGCCACGCGACTGTTCATCTATTGCCGGGCGGAATATCCGATGGCCATCCGGCATCTGCGGATTGCCATTGAGCAGATTTACGAACACAAGCTCAACGTGATCGACGGGCGTGAGCTGGAGATCATCATCAAGGAAGGCGCGGGGGCTTTTGTCTGCGGCGAGGAAACCGCGCTGATTCATTCGCTTGAAGGCAAGCGGGGGATGCCGCGTTTCCGGCCGCCCTTCCCGACCGACAGCGGCTGGAAGGGATATCCGACGATGATCAACAACGTGGAAACCTTCGGCAACATCCCGCTGATTCTGCGGGAGGGCGGTGAAAAATTCGCCTCCGTCGGCACCGCCGGAAGCAAGGGGACCAAATTGTTTGCGCTGGCGGGCGATTTGAAGTATCCGGGGTTGGTGGAAGTGCCGATGGGGATCACGCTGGCGGAGATCGTTTTCGATATCGGCGGGGCCGATCCGAACGAGGTCAAGGCGGTACAGACCGGCGGGCCGTCCGGCGGCTGCATTCCGGTGGAGAAATTCGATACGCCGGTGGACTACGATTCGCTGCGGAGCCTGGGGGCGATCATGGGCTCCGGCGGGATGATCGTGATCGGGCGGAAACGCTGCATGGTGGAGACCGCGCGTTATTTTCTGGATTTCACCCATCGGGAAAGCTGCGGCAAGTGTACGTTCTGTCGCGTCGGGACCAAACGGATGTTCGAGACGCTGTGCCGGATTACCGAAGGGAAGGGGCAGCTTTCCGATCTGGATTTTCTGGAGGACCTCGGCAAAAAAGTCCGGGCGGGCTCTCTCTGCGGCCTGGGGCAGACGGCGCCGAATCCGGTGCTGGCCACGCTGCGTTATTTCCGCAACGAATACCTGGAGCACGTCGAGCAGCATCGTTGCCGGGCATTGAGCTGTTCGGCGCTGGTGGATGTGAAATTGGATCAGAGCCGGTGCATCAAATGCAAACTGTGCATCAAGGGATGCCCGGTCGGCGCGATTTCCGATGATTTTGTGGTGGACAACAGCCTTTGTACGCGCTGCAACAGCTGCATCGAAGTCTGCCCGAAGAAAGCGATCGGCCGAGTCGAAAAAGGAGAGGGAAGTACCCGATGAACAAGATTGAATTCACTCTGGACGGCAAACCGGTCAGCGCCGCTCCCGGCCAGACCATTCTGGAGGTGGCCGCGGCGAACGGCATTTTCATCCCGACCCTGTGCCGGGAGCAGCGGATTTCCAAGTCGACCAGTTGTTTTGTCTGCGTGGTTCGGGACCGGAAGACCGGCCGGTTTCTGCCGTCCTGTTCCAGCTGTCCGGCTCCCGGGCAGGATGTGGACGCAAGTTCTGAAGAAGTGCAGGACATGCGCCGCACGGCGCTGAACCTGCTGCTGAGCGAACATACCGGGGATTGCGAAGCGCCCTGCACGATGGCCTGTCCGGCCCATGCGTCGGTGGAGGAATACGTCCGGGCCGGCAAGAACGGCGATTTCCTGGAAAGTTTGAAGATCATCAAGGAACGCATTCCGCTGCCGATGAGCATCGGGCGGGTCTGTCCGCGTTTCTGTGAAAAGGACTGCCGCCGGAACGTTTACGGGAAGCCGGTGGCGATCAACGATTTCAAGCGTCTGGCCGCGGATCTTTATTACGATGAGTATCTGGAAACGCTGCCGCCGGAAACGGGGCGGCGCGTGGCGATTGTCGGCGGTGGTCCGGCGGGGCTGGCCACGGCGTATTTTCTGCGACGCAACGGGGTGGCGGCGACGATTTTCGAAGCGATGCCGCAGGCGGGGGGCATGCTGCGTTACGGCATTCCCGCCTACCGGCTGCCGAAAGCGATTCTGGACCGCGAGCTGGCGCATTTCGACCGGCTCGGCGTGCGGTTCGAATATAACCGCCGACTGGGAGAAAACCTGTCACTGGACGAATTGAAACGGGATTTTGACGCGGTGGCGATCACCGTGGGCTGCTGGCAGGCCTCCGGGATGCGCTGTGAAGGCGAAGAACTGGCGACGCAGGGAATCGATTTTCTCCGCGCGGTGGCACTTGCCGGCAACAAGGGGGCGAATCCCGGCAAGGTGGTGGTCATCGGTGGCGGCAATACCGCGATGGACTGTGTGCGTACCGCGGTGCGTCTGGGCAGTCCCGACGTCAACTGTTTCTACCGGCGCACCGAGGCGGAAATGCCGGCGGAAAAGATCGAAATTCACGAAGCGCGCGAAGAAGGCGTGCAGTTCCATTTTCTGGTGGCGCCGGTGTCGTTACGCCGGGATGGCGATCATCTGGTCCTGAGCTGCCGGCGGATGGAGCTGGGGGAACCGGATGCCTCCGGACGGCGTAAGCCGGTGCCGGTCCCCGGCAGTGATTTTGAAGTGGTGGCGGATACGGTGATCGCTGCGATCGGGCAGACGACGCTGGCGCCGGCCGGTCTGGAGACGGACCGGCGCGGCAATCTGCGGATTGCCGCCGGTGCGTCGCGGGTGGCCGACGGGGTTTACGCGGCCGGGGACTGTGTTTCCGGAGCGGCGACAGTGGTGGAGGCGGTGGCGGCCGCCCGGGTGATGACGCTGGAAATCATCAGCGGTTTCAATGGCGAAGAGTATCGGCCGGAGCCGCAGGTGAACGTGTCGCGTGGACATTGGCAGAGCCTGAAGAAGGAAAATCTGGTGTTTTTGCGCACGGACGTTTCCGAAGCCGACCGGGAAAAACAGGAGTTCATCCCGTTGGAGGAACGCCGGACCACCTTCCACGAAGTCTGTCATACCATGACGCCGGAGCAGATTCGGCGGGAGGGGACGCGCTGTATTGAATGCAGCTGCACGGCCAAGGGCGATTGCAAACTGCGTCAGCATGCGGAGCGCTGCGGTGCTTCGCCGGACGCCATTCCCGGAGAAAAGCTGCCGGTCGTCTACGATACGCGGCACCCGGTGATTATTCAGGATCGCGGCAAGTGCATCAAATGCGGCATTTGTGTAAAGGTGTGTTCGGAGGTGGTGAATCTGTCGTTGCTGTCGCCGAAGCGGCGTGGATTCTTCACCTACGTGGGAACCGCTTTCGACCGGGGTTTCCCGGAAAGCTGCGCAGAGTGCGGCGAATGCATCAACGCCTGTCCGGTGGGCGCGCTGGACTGGCGGTTGAAAAAATAACGGATCGGACTCCGCGGAGTCGTGGTCTGTCGGAAACGTGCGGAAGCCCATCGGGATTTCGCACGTTTTTATTGCGTCAACATGACCGACCGGGAAGACGGGGGGAAACTGTTTTTTCTATATGTCAACAGGTTGCAAAATATCCGTCATTTTGTAAAAAATGACGGAACCATCCGTCGTTTTCATGCCGATTGTCATGGGACAAGATATGGCGGGAGGCGGAAACCGGCAGCCGCATTTCGGAAAGAACAGAAGGCGGCAGGGGGGGATTACTTCCGGGCCGTGGTCAGTTTGCCCAGGGCTTTGAGGCGGTCCCGGAGATCGGCGGCGCGTTCGAATTCCAGCGCTTCGGCGGCTTCGAGCATTTCCTTTTCCAGTTCGGCGGTCAACTGTTCCAGTTCCTGCGCATTCAGTCCCAGACGGTCGAAATCCACCGCGCCGTCGGCAGTGCCGGCCGCATCCAGAACGGTACCGGCCAGACGAACGGGAACAGGCCGTTTTTTGGCCGGCGCCCCCGCGGTTACGACTTCATTGATGGTCGGGGTGACATTACGTACGATGTTTTTCGGTACGATGCCGTTCCGTCGGTTGTATTCCTCCTGCCGGGCGCGGCGCGCGGCGCTGCCTTCGATCAGTGCCTTCATACTCGGGGTGACGGTGTCCCCGTAGAGGATGACCCGGCCGTCGGCATTGCGCGCGGCGCGGCCCGCGACCTGCACCAGCGATCGCTCCGAGCGTAGAAACCCTTCCTTGTCCGCGTCCAGGATCGCTACCAGCGCCACCTCCGGCAGGTCGATTCCTTCCCGCAGAAGGTTGATGCCGATCAGGCAGTCGAAGTCACCCGCGCGCAGGCGGGAAAGCACCCGGACCCGTTCCAGCGCGTCCATTTCGGAATGCAGGTAACTGGTGTTGATTCCCAGCTCAGTCAGGTAGTCGGCCAGGCGTTCGGCGCTTTTCTTGGTCATGGTGGTGACCAGTGTCCGCTGGCCCCGGGCGGCGACGGCGCGGATTTCCGCCATGACGTCGTCGATCTGGCCCTCCAGCGGGCGGACTTCGATGAGTGGATCCAGCAAGCCGGTGGGGCGCACAACCTGTTCGACCGGTTGGCCGCCCCGCGCCAGTTCGTAAGGACCGGGGGTGGCCGAGACGTAAATGGTGTCGCCTTTGAGTGCCTCGAATTCGTCGAATTTCAACGGGCGGTTGTCCAGGGCGGACGGCAGCCGGAAGCCGTGTTCGATCAAGGTCTGTTTCCGGTTCCGGTCGGCCTTGTACATGGCTTGAAGCTGGGGCAGTGTGACGTGTGATTCATCAACAACGGTCAGAAAATCGTCCGGGAAAAAGTCCAGGAGGCAATACGGTCGGCTGCCCGGCAGGCGGTTGGAGAGGTACATCGAATAATTTTCAATGCCGCTGCAATAGCCGATTTCCCGCATCATTTCCAGGTCATAGGTCACGCGCTGGTAGAGTCGTTGCGCCTCCACCAGCCGGCCCGCCTGTTCGAATTCGGCGACGCGCGCGCGCATTTCCGCGGTGATGCCGGCGGCGGCGGCTTCGATGCGCTCCTGCGGCAGCACGAAATGACGGCACGGGAAAAGCGTCACTTTGCGCGGACGGGTTTTGATCGCGCCGTTGACGGCGTTTCGGCGCTCCAAAGATTCGATTTCGTCGCCCCAGAAGGTGATGCGGATGAAATCGTCCCGCTGCGGTTCGTACACGTCCACGGAGTCGCCGCGCACCCGGAACTGGCCTTTTTCGGGGGCGGTGTCGTTGCGTTCATACTGGATGTCCACCAGACGGCGCAGCACTTCATCCCGCCCGATGGTGTCACCGATCTCCAGCGTCACGCACATGTCGGCGTAGTCGTCCGGAGAGCCCAGGCCGTAGATGCAGGAGACGCTGGCGACGATGATCACATCGCGGCGTTCCACGAGACTGGCGGTGGCGGAGAGGCGGAGTTTTTCGATGTTTTCGTTGATGGAGGCGTCCTTGGCAATATAGGTGTCCGTCTGCGGGATATAGGACTCCGGCAGATAATAGTCGTAGTAGCTGATGAAATACTCCACCGCGTTATCAGGGAAAAAACCTTTAAATTCACTGAAGAGCTGGGCGGCCAGCGTTTTATTGTGCGACAGCACCAGTACCGGACGGTCCAACTGTGCGATGACGTTGGCCAGCGTGAAGGTTTTGCCGGAACCGGTTACACCGAGCAGAATCTGTTCTTTCCGGCCGGCGCGCAGCTGGCGCAGCAGCGTTTTGATGGCCTCCGGCTGATCCCCGGCCGGTTGATAGTTGGAATGCAGCTGAAACAGTCCCATCGAATCGACTCAGATCTCCAGCTCCATACCGTCGAATCCCACCTCGATGTCGTGCGGGGCAAAATAATCTGCCAGCTGCTCATGGATGGTATTCCCGTTGTGGCTGAAATGGTTGGCAATCACTCGCGCATTCGGAGCCAGCAGGTTGCGCCGCCGCAGTTCATCACGGAAGCGCACCATGGCCGCCACCCCCATATGACCTTGATCATGTTCGGCAAATTTCAGCGCCATGGTCGTGTCGATTACTGCGGCATCAATTTTCCGATCCCGGAGCAGGTCGAAAGCTTCCGGTTTCCAGAAGCCGGTGTCGTTGGCGATCAGCAGCGTGCGGCCGCCGCGCCGGAAGAGGAAATTCAGCGGATCCAATTCTATGGCGTGGGTGGCCGGGATGGCCGTGATTTCCAGATCACCGTCGGTGATCCGGTCTCCCGGGGAAAGCAGTTGGAAATCGCAATGCAGCTCCGCCAGGGAGGAGTGGCTTTTTGCCGCCAGAAAGCGTTCCAGCAGGTCGCAGGTCGGTCGGGAGCCGAAGAGCGTGAGATTGCGGGTGACCCGGCTGAATCCCGGTTGCCGCCAGGAAAGATCCACCGGATTGCAGTGGTCGGAATGGGCGTGCGTGAAAATGACCCGGTCGATCCGGGTCAGATCCACGCCGAAGGCGACGGTTTGCCAGAAGGCGTCCGGACCAAAATCCACCAGCGTATCCGCGTCGATCCAGTAGGCGGTCCGGCGGCGGACGTCTTTGCCGCCGTGGCGCCGGGCGTAAGCGCAGACTTCACATTCGCACCACAGGGCGGGGACCGCTTCCGCCGCGGCGGAGCCGAGAATTGTCAGTTTCATGATATCGTACCCTTTAAAAAAACGCATTTTGGTGATAAATTACATGGTGGTTTCAATAAATGCAAGACTCACAGGATGGAACTTATGCGCAGGATGAATGCATGTCTGAAATGTGTCCGTTGCGGACGTGACTATGAACTCGACCGTCCCCGTTACCTTTGCGACTGCGGGGGGACTTTGGATCTGCACCGGGATCTCTCCGGCGTGGACGGCGCGGAGCTGAAGGCGCTCTGGGAATCCCGCTGGGGCGCGAAGCGGGGCGTGGACGCTTCCGGGGTGTGGCGCTACCGGGAGCTGATTTTCGACCTGCCGCCGGAAGCGATCGTGACCCGGCAGGAGGGCAATACCCGGCTCTATCCGGCCGGGAAGGCCGGCGAATACGCCGGATTGAAACACTTTCTGCTGAAACATGAGGGCGAAAACCCGACCGGCAGCTTCAAGGACCGCGGGATGACCTGCGGTGTGACCGCGGCGAAATTCTATCATGCCCGGAACGTCGCCTGCGCCAGCACCGGCAATACCAGCGCCAGCATGGCTTCCTACGCGGCGGTCTGCGGCATGAATTCGGTGATTTTCATTCCCGAGGGGAAGATCGCGTACGGCAAGCTGGCGCAGGCGCTGGCCTTCGGCGGACGGACGCTGCAGATTCGCGGCAATTTCGATGATGCGATGACGCTGGTGCAGGAGGTGTGCCGGGAGTTGCACATTTATCTGCTCAATTCGATCAACCCCTTCCGGATCGAAGGCCAGAAGGCGATCGGGTTTGAAATTCTGCAGCAGCTCGACTGGCAGGTGCCGGACTGGTTCGTCATTCCCGGCGGCAATCTCGGTAACAACAGCGCGTTGAGCAAGGGCATGGAGGAATTGTATCAGCTCGGAATCATCGACCGGATTCCGCGGATTGCGGTCATTCAGGCGGAAGGCGCGGCACCGCTGGCGCACATGTGGAAACAGCATACGCCGTTTGAACCGGTCCGCAACCCCGAGACCATCGCGACCGCAATCAAGATCGGCAATCCGGTTTCCTGGGAAAAATCCCTGCGCGGGCTGAAATGGTCGAACGGCGTGGTCGAAAGCGTCTCCGAACAGGAAATCATGGACGCCAAGGCCATGGTGGATGCCGCCGGCATCGGTGCGGAACCCGCCTCCTGCTGCTCGGTGGCCGGAGCGAAAAAGCTGGTGGAATCCGGCGTGATCGATCCCGATGCCAAGGTCGTGGGCATTCTGACCGGCAACGTTCTGAAAGATCCTGACGCCGTGATCGGTTATCACAAGGACGAATTGCGGCACCTCGGTATCCGGGGCACGTATGCTAACCGGCCGCAGGTGATTGATCCGACGCTGGATGCCGTTCGCGCCGCCCTGAATCTGTAGCGTGGAAAGGACGGCGGAGCATGCTGGAAACCGTATCGGTCGCGCTGCCGGAGAACGGCTATGACATTCTGATCGGCCCGCTGTCTGAAGCCTTGATGCCGTTTCAGACGCTGGCGGCAGGCAGACGGGTGCTGGTGGTGGCCGATACTCATACCGTTCGTCTGCTGCCGGAGGGGACTGCGTCGTTTTTTGCTGCCGGGAATGGCGGGGAACTGGTCTTTCCGGCCGGCGAGGCGTCGAAAACATTTGCCACTGCGGCCGCCATTTGTGCCGCGGCCGCCCGGGAGGGATGCGACCGGCGTTCGCTCTTCGTGGCCCTCGGGGGGGGCGTGGTCGGAGATCTGACCGGGTTTGCGGCGGCAATTTACATGCGCGGAGTGGATTTCGTTCAGGTGCCGACTTCCCTGCTGGCCATGGTGGATTCCTCGGTCGGCGGCAAAACCGGTGTGGATCTCCCGGAGGGGAAGAATCTGGCGGGCGCCTTTCATCAGCCGCACCTGGTGCTGATCGATCCGGTGTTTCTCCGGACACTGCCGATGCGGGAACGAATTGGTGCCCTGGCGGAGGTGGTCAAATACGGCGTCATTCTGGACGGCGCGTTTTTCTCGTTTCTGGAGCGGCATGCTGCCGAACTGACGGCGGAGACGGCGGATCCGGAGTTGTTCGGCCGGATTATTCGGCGCTGCTGCGAACTGAAGGCCGCCATTGTCGTGGAGGATGAACAGGAGCACGGGCGGCGCGCTCTGCTCAATTACGGGCATACTTTCGGCCACGCGGTGGAATTGCTCTCTGATTTTTCGCTGAGTCACGGAGAGTCCGTGGCCATCGGCATGGCGATTGCGGGACGGCTGGCCACTGTCGCCGGTTTCTGGCGTCGGGAGGACGAATTGCGGCAAAACGCTCTGCTGTGTGCCGCGGGGTTGCCGGTGCGGCTGCCGCGGCGGTACGAAGCCGCCGCCATGCTGGAGGTTATGCGGCGCGACAAAAAATGTCGGAACGGACGGGTGGTGGTTGTGCTGCCGTGCGGTATCGGACGGGCGCAGGTGGTCCCGGATCTCGAACCGGAACGACTGCTGAAGGCGATGGAACAGTGTTATGACTGAGCGTGAAGCCTGCATTATTTTCAATATGATTTCCGGCATCGGTCATGCCAAATACCGGGCGTTGTGCGAGTATTTCGGCTCCGGTGCGACGGCGCTGGAGCAGCCGGAAGAGGCGTTGCGCGAGGTGCCCGGAATCGGACCGCAGCTGGCGGGCAGAGTCGCGGGATTTCGCAAAGAGGTCGACTGGCAGGAGGAGATGGAATTTGCCGAACGCGGCGGGGTGCGGATTCTGACGCTGGCCGACGAGGCGTATCCGGGCATTCTCCGGGAGTTGTATGATCCGCCGCTGGTGCTGTACGTGCGGGGCGTGCTGCCTGAGTTCGGTGTCGGCCGGGCGCTGGCGGTGGTTGGTTCGCGGCGCATGTCGCGTTACGGCGCTGAGACGACCGCGATGCTGACGGCTGACGCGGTGGCGGCGGGAATGGTGATCATCTCGGGGTTGGCGTTTGGAGTGGATAGCGTGGCGCACTCCACGACAGTGGAGCGCGGCGGCGTAACGGTGGCTGTGCTGGGCGGTGGTCTGGCGCGGCTCCATCCGCAGGAAAATCTGCCGCTGGCCAGACGAATTGTGGAAACGGGCGGCGCGCTCGTCAGTGAATTCCCCATGCGTTTCCCGGTGAACCGGACTTCATTTCCCCGGCGGAACCGGATTGTGGCGCGCCTGGCGGATGCGGTGCTGGTGACGGAGGCCGGGCTTGATTCCGGAGCGATGATCACCGCCAATCTGGCTTTGGAGGCGGGCGTGCAGGTGCTGGCGGTGCCGGGAAGGATTGACAATCCCCAGTCCCGGGGGTGCCACAAACTGATCCGGGACGGGGCGGTGCTGGTAGAGCAGATCGGGGATATTCTGGAGGCCATGGGCAGCGGTCTTCTGCCGTTTTCCCGGCAGCTTGGTGAACCGGAGATCGCCTATGCGCCCCGCAGTGTTTCCGACCTGCCGGAAGAGGCGGCGCGGGTGCTGGAAATTTTGCGCACCGGTGAATGCACGTTCGATGAACTGGCCGTTCAAACCGGGCTGGATTCAGGAAATCTCGGCGGGATTCTACTGCGTCTGGAAATGCAGATGCTGGTTCGCCACAGCGCCGATCAGGTGTATTCGCTGCGCGGATGAAATCAAAATGCGACGCCTGGACGACCTGTCCGGCATCTTTGTTCCGGCCTCAGAGGTGCAGCTGATCCAACGCCGACCACGGCGAATCCTGGTCCGGCTCCGCCGTACAGGAGCAGGTTTCCCGGTTCAGATTGGCGCCGCACTGCGGGCACAGCCCCCGACAGTCCGGAGAACATAGCAGATTCATCGGCAGCAGCAGCAGCGCCTCTTCCCGGACATCGTCGGTGATGTCCAGTTCCTCTTCCGGAAGATGATCATAGAATAAGCATAGATGTGTATTTCGCAGCGTCTGCTCCACCTCATCGAGGCAGCGACCACAGCTGCCGCCGATGCGGTAGGAAATTTCTCCTTCCACCAGTGCGCCGTTGGAAACGCTCCAGGCCGTCAGGCGGTAAGAGAGTGGCGAGAGAATCGTCAGGGCCGAACTCGGCTGAACGCCGAGCAGTTCCGCCGGTTCGGTTCCTTCCAGTTCGATCGGCTGTTTGGCCAGCAACCCGAGATGAATTTTGATCATTCTTCATTTCCCCGGTTGTTTGCCGCCAGCTTCTGCTGGACCGCCTTGACCACCGGAGCGGGGACGTACTGCGCGAAATCTCCGCCGAGGCAGGCGACTTCCTTGACCATGCGGGAACTGACGAAAGAGTTGTTCGCGGTCGGCATCATGAAAATGGTTTCGCATTCGGCGCGCAGACTCCGGTTCATCAACGCCATCTGCAACTCGTATTCGAAGTCGGAGAAGGCCCGCAGCCCGCGCAGTACCGCCTGAGCATTGAGCCGTACCATGGCGTCCACCAGCAGGCCCTGAAAGGAAACCACCTGCACGTTGTGCAGATGCCGGCAGCACTCTTCGATGATCTTCTCCCGCTCCAGCAGGTCGAACATCGGATGCTTTTCCAGATTGATCGCCACCGCGACGATCACCTGGTCGAAAAGCTGCGCGGCCCGTTCCACCAGGTCCATGTGGCCATTGGTGAAAGGATCGAAACTCCCCGGATAAAGAACGCGTTTCATGGTTTCCTCATGGTTTTCCGGCCGTGCGCCGGAGTCGTCGAATTTTCGTCAAATATCCGTCATTTAGGACGAATAAGCTCAAAAAGAATCCGTCATTTTCAGGAAAAGCGGATTTGACTTTCATAATATGATAATATACTGTATCTTCCGAAAGAATGCAACCATGCCGGATAGGGTATGGGAGGGAAACGGGATGTTTCGAAAATGACGGGATTGTTTGAGGACACCGGTCTGGCCGGCCGGCGGGTGGCGGTCGGCATCGGCGTGTTTGACGGAGTGCACCGGGGGCATCAGCTGCTCCTTGCCGAGCTGGCGGAAATGGCGCGGGAAACAGAGGCGGTACCGGTGGCGATGACCTTCGTGCCGCATCCCCGGGAGGTGCTCTGTCCACAGGATCCGCCGCGATTGCTGATGCCGCCGAAGGAGCGGCTGCGGCTGCTGCGGCATTACGGCGCGGCGGAAGCGGTGGTGATCCGGTTCTCACGGGAATTCGCCGGACTGGCGCCGGAGGAGTTTCTGCATCGGCTGTTGCGGATTCCCTGCATAGTAACGGGGATTTGTGTCGGTTCCGACTGGCGTTTCGGAGCGAAGGCGGCGGGGGATGCCGCTTTGCTGGCTGATTATTGCCGGGAACATGCGCTGGCGTTCCGCGCGGTGCCGGAATTGCGGGTGGACGGCGAGGTGGTCAGCAGTACCGCCATTCGTCGTGCGGTGGCCTCGGGGCTGCTGGCTCGCGCGGAAATGCTGCTGGGGCGCCCCTATCGGCTGACGGGAATTGTCGAACCCGGCTATCATGCCGCCGGACGGGAGTTGAAGCGGCCGACCGCCAATCTGGCGGTGGATACCGGAATTCTGCCGCCGGACGGAGTGTATGCGGCGCGGGCGCTGGTGGCGGGCATTGCGCATCCGGCGGCGGTCAATCTGGGGGTGGCGCCGACGTTCGGCTGGCCGGAAGGAAAACGGCGGCTGGAGGTGCATGTCCTGGATTTTTCCGGTAATCTTTACGGCATGGAAATCGGGGTGGAGCTGATCCGCCATCTGCGTCCGGAACGGGCATTTTCCGGGGTGGAGGAACTGCGGCGGCAGATAGAACAGGACATTGTGATGATTCGGGAAGAATTTTTGCGGAGGCGGGAGGAACCATGACGGACGGGAAAAAAACGTATTTAACCTCGGATCTGGCGCAGGAGCTGGGGGTGCCGCGCACCACGGTCAACGACTGGTTGAACCGCTACGGCGCCTATCTGGAATTCGAATACCGCGGCAAACGCAAGGCTTATTCCGCTGGTGCGCTCGCCGTGTTGCGGGAAGTCGCCGCCCTGCGGGACGCCGGAAAGTCGGCCTTCGATATCGAGGCGGAACTGGCCCGCCGACATGGATTGCGTCCGGAAGTCGCGCCGGAAGTCGCGCCGGGCAGTGTTGCACCGGAAGAGGGGGCGGCGGTGCCGGAAGCGGCGACGGCATTGGCGATGCGGGAGAACGGCGCGGATGCGGTGGCGCTGGCACAGCAGGATCTGTCCCGTCTGTTTTCCGTGCTGGAGGATCAGGAGAAGCGGCGTCAAACCGCCGTTCGAAGATTCTGGTGGATGTTGTGTCTGGTGATTCTGCTCCTGTTGCTGGCGGTGGGGCTGCCGCTGCTGCTGTTCACGGGGCGGCTGCTGGAGCGGTTGCGGGAAGAGCGGGCGGCGGATATTCGTCAATGGACGTCGCTGCAGGAACAGTCCGGTACGTTGAGCGGCAAAGTGGAGGCGACGCAACAGTTGATTTCCGCTTTGCAGGAGGAGCAGAGCCGGAATGCCGCAGCGTCGCGTCGCGCGGAAACGGAAGCGGCCCGGATGCGTCAGGAGCAACAGGCGAAATTGGAGAAAATGACGATTTCTCTGGATCGCAGCCGCGAGGATTATCAGCGGAACCTCCAATCACTGCAGAAGGAGCTGGAGCAGCAGCGCCAGGAGGCGGAGGCCGTGCGACAGCGCTGGGAACAGGAAACCGGCAGACGGCATGAGGCGGAACTGGTGCGGCTGAAGGAGGATTTTGCCGCCCGGCAGCGCGAGTTGCTGGAAAAACTGGAAAAGGAAATCGCCGCGCGCAAGGCTGCGGAAAGCCGCGCGGAGACGGCAGCTGTCCGGATGCAGCCGGCGTTGAATGCGACGATTCCGGCAAAGACAGCCGAACCGGTCGAGACGGCCGCGGGAAAGGAGCAAAAATGATTGTCGGCATCGGCGTTGACCTGGTGGAAATCGAACGGATTCGGAAACTGCTGGAGCGTTTTGACGGTGCTTTTGTGGAGAAGACCTTTACGCTGGCCGAGCGGCAGGAGGCGGCGGAACGCAATGATCCTTCGATTTACTATGCTGGCCGCTGGGCGGTCAAGGAGGCGGTGTCCAAGGCACTGGGCTGCGGGATCGGCGCCGGCTGTGCTCTGCTGGACGTCGAATGTCGCAACGGCGACAACGGTCGTCCTTATGTGAAATTGCGGGGCGCGGCGGCGGAGACCTTCCGAAAACTGGGAGGAGGTACGGTGCATCTTTCCTTGACACACGAGGCGCATTATGCCGTCGCCAACGTGGTGCTGGAGAAGGTCTGAACGACACTGCGCGAAACCGTCATCAGAAACTCAGTTCCCGCCGGAGTACCCGGAGTGTGCTGCGCAGGAGATTGCCGCCGATGGAGGCGTAACGTCGGATGCGCGCCGTTCCCGAACGACCGGTCGGAAGGGGGTCCGTCAGCAATACGTCGACCTGGTAACAGGCCGTTTGCGGCAGATAGGCGTTTTCTTCTACCGGCGTGGTCAGAATCGGACCGCCGAACGCGTCCAGCAGCGGCGAAGGCGGCAGCAGTGTGGTGACTTCCCGGATCGCCGTGATTTTGCCGGAATGGACGGGCAGCGCATCGTTCAGCTCCACGCTGACGGCGTCTCCGTTGCGCAGAAACTTGACGTCTTCCTCCGATACGTAGGCGGTAACCTGCAAAGATTGGAAGGGATGAATTTCTCCGATCAGGTCGCCCCGGTTCAACTGCTTGCCCGGCGTCAGATGGCGATCCCGGCGGGTGAAAATGCCGTCGATCGGTGCGGTGGTGGTAAGCAGTTCCCGGCGCCGCAGCATTTCTTCGCGGGTGGCACGGCTGCTCTCCAGGGATTCGCGGATGACGGCAATCTGTCCGAGCAGCTGGTCGGAGCGTTCCGCCTGGTCGAGCTGTTCGGAATCCAGTGCAATGCCGACGTCGGCTTCCCGAATGCGCCATTCCAGCTGCGGATTTTCCTGTTGCAGCAGCAGATCGCCGGCGGCAATCCGGGTCCCGTCCCGGGGCGGCAGTTTTACCGCGGCACCGTCTTCCGGCGCGTAGACCATGACGGCCCCGGGGGCGGCGACTTCACAGGGCGCGGCGATTCGCCAGGGCAGCGGTACGGCCAGGAGCGCCACAATCAACGCCGCTCCGGAAAGTGACAACAGCGCCTTGCGGCGGTTCATTCGTTTTCTGTTCATAAACAATGTCTTTCCTTCCCCCATAATCGGTTTTAAAATCATCAGATAAACTTCCAGAATCAGCAAAACGATCCCCACCGCTTTGGCAAAATTGAAATAAACCAGCAGAATGATCGAAAGATACAGGAAAATCCGGTAGAAAAACATTCCGATCCCGTATCCGATCAGAAACGCCCGCTTCCAGCCGCGCGACGGATCCGGTTCCGCCGGCAGTCCGAAAAGGTAATGGCGCCATAGATTGCGGACTACCACGGTACCGCGTTTCTGGAGATTGTCGATGTTGACCAAGTCCATGAGCATGTAGTATCCGTCGTAACGGATGAAAGGATTGCCGTTGATCAGCACCGTGTTGATGATGCTGACCGCGAAGATGTAATAGGCGACCGAATGCGTCAGTCCTGGACCGGTGTTGGCCCACACCAGCGCCGCAATGCCGCCGATGATGAGTTCGCTGAAAATACCCGCGCCGTCGATGAGAAAGCGGCGGTACCGGTCCCGCACCCGCCAGGAGTCGGTCAGGTCCGTGTAAAGCCGGGGGAAGAAGACGATGAACGCCACCCCCATCCGGCGGACCCGGCAGCCGAAATGCCGGGCGGTATAGGCATGGGAAAATTCATGGATGACTTTGATCGCCATGACCGCAATGGAGTAGCGGATCATGCCCTGAATGGAGATCGAATTCAGAAACGCGTCGGTGAAGCGGTACCAGTTGACGATCAAACACAGGTAGCCGATTCCGGCCAGCACCCGCAGTGCCGCCAGCACCCAGCGGTTGAAGATGGCTTCCACCACTTCCCGGGTGCGGCAGATGAATCGATCCGGCGACCAGAGCGGAATCCGGAAAAACAAATAATAGTTCAGCAGCATGTGCCAGAACATTTTTTTCCGGAAATCGCGCATTTTGATGCCCCGTTCCTCGGATGTCCGGTAGCTGGGACGGAGCAGGCCGTTCTGTTGCATGAAAGCGGCCAGCAGGAGCAGCCGTTCCGGCGGTACCCGGAGTCCGGCATTGGCCAGCTTGGTGACGAAGGCATGCAGTTCCGGATTGCCGGTCCAGAGACGGATGATCCGGTAATCCTCGTCGGTAATGCGGAAATAGGTGTCGGCGACCGGATCGAAAATGACCCAGGTCGCTTCTCCGAATTCATTCCGGTCGCCCCGGAAAAGTTCCAGATCCGGGCGCAGTTCCCCTAATCGCTGCTGTGGCTGGGGTTTGGGGCCCGGTCCGGCCCCCGGTGTCGGCGTTGCTCCCGGTGTCGGCAGTCTTTCCGGCAGGCTCGGTACGGCGACATTGTCTTCTCGGATGATCATGGGCGGCGCCGCGTCAGAGTTGCCGGTACCAGAGCACCAGATGCCGGAAAAGGTAATACCCCAGCGTCACCCGCGGCCCCGCGATCCGGGCAATCCCGCGCATGCCGCAGATCAGCTCCAGGTGCGCCGGAGCGGAAAAATCAGCGCGGATCAAATAGCAATAAGTCCGGCGCGGCGTCAGCAGCGGTCGTCCGGTCACACTCAGGATTTGGGCGGGAATCGCCACCTCCGGACGTGCATGAAGGTACAGGGTGACCGCCGTCTGCTCGTTCAGCACCGAGGCGTTGCGCTCGTCCAGCGCGATTTCCGCCACCATATCGCCGGTGCCCAGCACTTCAAAGAGCCGTTCTCCGGGGCGGACTGCCTTGCCGGCAAGTTTATCGGCGTCGCCGGCGTCGAGAATGCCGTCGACTTCGGCTGTGACCCGGCTGCGGGCAAGGTACCATTCATTGCGTTCGATGTCGATGGCGGCTTTTTCCTTCTGCAGCTCCAGCAGTTTGATCTGAGCGCGCTTGGCCGGATCCAGGAAGGATTGCCGGCGGGTCAGGTCCAGCTGAGCATTGATCCGGTTGTATTCGTTGCGGGCGGTTTCCAGGTTGAACTGACGTTCGTCGGTGTCAAACAGAATCACCGGATCCCCTTTCCGGACCGGATCGCCGCTTTTGAAAAGACAGCGGCTGATTACGCCTTCAAAGGGGGAATAGGCGATGGATTCCCGCGCCGGGATCAGTTCAAATTCCGCCGAAACCGTCTGTCGTACCCGTACCAGAACCGTGGACAGCGCGAAAAGCAGCAGCAGCACCAGAATCAGACGGGACGGGCGCAGCCAGCCGCGGCGCTCCAGCAGGCGCTGGTACAGGGGTTTCCTTTTGTGGCTGGTCACATAAAACAGCGATTCGGAATAGTGTTCCTTGAGCAGAGCCAGCAGGGCCGGCGCCACCGCCCGGGATTCCGGTTTGTCAAATTCGACCAGCCAGAGAAAGTCGGCCTCGTCCGCGGTTTTTCTTCCCGCCTGGCGAAATGGTACCAGATAGAGCAGTGCGGAGGTCTTTCGCAGAGAGGCGAGTGCTTCTTCGGCTTCTGCCGAAGCACCGTTTTCGTCCAGAATTTCCTCGGTCAGTTCCGTAACCTTTTCCAGCCGGCGGAATTTTCGAGTCAGGGCGAGAACATCGCGGGCATATTCGGTATTGGCGTTGACCGCGGCCTGGCCGGTAACCGCCGTCAGCCGCAGGGCGCCGCCACGCAGATCAATCAAGGCGGAACGATAATAGGGAAGCAGCAGCACGCTGTTGTTGACGACGTGCCCGGCCCAGTCGGCCAACTCCTCTTTGTCGTACGCTTCGTGTCCGAGGCGGATGACGGCGGAGAGCGCGTTGAGTTTGCCGCGCAGAACCTGAAGTTCGGAAGACGGCACGCCCTGGCTCATGGCTGCGTCTCCGGTTTCGCGGCGGGACTCGGCGTTTCGGAGAGCAGGACGCCGGACATACCGGCGGCCAGCCGGCCGTCGGTGTTGTCGATGCTGATTTTGATTTCAAACGTCCGGCTGCCGGAATCCACTTCCGCGGAGATCTGGGTGATTTTGCCGGTATGGACGGTGCCGGTTTCATCGATCCGGATGCGACGGGTTTCCCCGAGTTTCACCTGGTTGCGCAGCGCGGAGTCCACATGCAGCGCGGCCAGAAGCGTTTTGTCGTCCAGAATCTGCAGGACCTGCTGGCCGACCCGGACGAATTCATGCTCCTGGGCCAGCTTCCGGACCACGCGACCGGAAAACGGCGCACGGATGGTACAGTCGGCCAGTTCCTTTTCGTTGAGTTTCTGCGCTGCCTGCATACCGAGCAGCCGGGCTTCGGCAACCTCGACTTCCAGATTGGCCCGATCCAGTTCCTGCTGGCCCTGGATGCCTTTTTTGAAGAGGTCGGCGACGGTTTCGCGATTTTTCCGGGCATATTCCAAGCCGGCCTCGGCTTCCCGGGTAGAGGCCTGACTGCGCAGCAGGTGCTGGCGGATGGCGGAGTCGTCGAACTGGATCAGTACGTCGCCTTCCTGAAAGGCCTCGCCTTCCTGATGCTGGTGTCGGTTGATGCTGCTTTCCACCTGACTGGACAGCACCGCATGACGCAGTGGGAAAAGCACCGTGCGGGGGCCGTCTTCCTCCAGGCTCGCGGCCGGGGCCGTCAACACACCACCGAAACAGACGGCGGCAATGAAAACATTCCGAAAATTCATATCTGTTCTATGCTATAGCGGATCATGGGTTTGGGATGCAACCGTTCTTATTGGATAATGAACCTGGCATCCAGTTTGTCCGCGGTTTTGAGGAGCCGCCGGAGTTCCGCTTCGGTATATCTGAACTCACTGTGCAGGAAACTGACCAACCGTCGGCTGCTGGTGAGGTTCTCCAGCGGATAGGACCGGATTTCGCCATTGACGAAGAGCACGTGGAACCGGTTCCGATGATTGAACGGCCAGTCCACCAGCAGCGGCAGATACGGCGAGGACTGGCGCGTGGCGCCGCCGAAATAGACATAGGAACAATTATCGTAATCGAAGCTCTTGGCATCCTTTGCCGGCTGATCGCCTCGGGCGGCGGGACAGACGGCGGCGGCGGGCGAAATGTTGCCGGCGGCGATCAATTCCCGGAGCCCCTCAAGGTCATCCCCTGCGGGGTAGCGACCGTCATGGGCGTCGGCGTAAGCGGCAAAGGCCTGTCGGAATTGTTCCATGTGTTTGCCGCATTTCTGAAAATCCGCTGCTTTCTGAGCGTTTCCCCGCAGGTTTTCGATGCGGTTGAACGTCCCTGCGGAAAGCGGCAAGAGAATCGGTGCCATGCTCAGGCTGAACTGGGTGGTATTGAGATCCCAGCCGGAATTTCCCTCCACCAGGATTCCGTTGGGTTCTTTACGCATGATGTACAGCTGGTCAGGCAGTTCCACGGGGATGGCGATCCCGTTGAAAATTCCGGGCGTGAGGGTGGTCAACAAGTTTCCCAGACCTGCGCTGGAGTAGAAAAATCCCGTCCCTTCCGTTTTCAGTCCGGTGGTCAGCGCGGCGAGTTTCTTCGTATCGGCGAGCACGGGGATCCCTTCTTTGAACGCTGGAATGGCCTGCTCATCGGAGTAGAGACAAAGGCTGTTTTCGCCTGCCATCAAAACCGGCGTAAACGGCAGCGCGGCGCCCAGCTGGGACAGTTTGTGCGTGGTTCCGGCCTCTGGTGTTTCTTCAAAATGGGTGAGTTTCCGGAAAATTTTGTTGTCATGGTCCGGCATGCCCACCAGGAACGAGATCGGCAGTCCTCCGTTCTGTTTTTCGGGGGGGACGGGGAGAACCAGCACGAACCACTCGCCTCCCAGCGCTGGGAAAAGCTCTCTCACACTGTCGGGAATGGTCAGCGCGGGACGGCCTTCCTTGGCGAAATTTGCGGCGATGCGTTCGAAAAACTCAAGGAAGCGTTCCGGGTAAAATTCAAAATCCGCGACGAAGAGCGCATTGGCCGGAATTGCCTTCAGGTGGTCGCGCAGATCCCGGTTTTTCGTGCCGAAGAGCTGCCAGAGCAACCCCTTTTCCGTTCCGGGGCCGTAACCGACATAGGAGACGTTGCGGTAACGGACCGGGCTGTCCGGCGGCAGATTCAACGGGACGGAACTGGCGCCCCCGGCCAGTTCCCCGTCCATTCCGGCCAGGGAAATGGCAAGCATGCCGGTGTTCAGAATGCCGGCGATTTTTTCCCGGTCGGCGGGGGGCAGATTGGACTGGAGGATGGCCTGGCTTACGCGGTCGCCGTAGGCGTAAAACGCGGACAGGGTGGCGGTCAGGTCGGTATATTGATAATAACTGCCGCCGGGATTCAGGTGGGAGATCACCTGTTCACGCAGTGTTGGCGGTTTCGGTGCCGTCGCCGCCGGTTCCGTGGTGTGGCAGCCGCACAGAAAGCCCAGCGCCGCTGCCATTGCGCCAAGTACGATCGGTTGGATGTTTTTCATTCTGATCCACTCCCCTGTCGTGGTTTTCATGATGATACAGAATTATTTCGTCCTAATGTAGCACGATATTGTCCGGATGACAATGGTTTCCGGAAAAATCCTGATGTTTTTCCACGGAAGTTCCGGCGCAGGGCGCCTCCCGTTCCGGTTCCGGCGGAAAATCCGGTGCCGCGGGATGGAACGATTTCAGAAATTGCAATGTCTTCAGTCCGTCAAACCAGCGGTCGAAGGCCTGCCGGGCGGCCCCCTCCCGGGCGGGAAGATTTCGCAGGACCGAAGGCCAGACCGTATCGAAACCGTGCTGCCGCAGAAAATGACGGATGGGTTCCGTCATTTTTTCGTCAAATTTTTCCGGATTCCGCAATGTTTCGTCATCAGCGGTTTCCAGCAGAAATTTCAAGGCGGAGAACCCTGCTGCCGCATATTCGGGCAGGGGATGGCCCGCCAGCTGGGAGCGGACCGCCGGACCGGTGCCGAAGGGGACCCGGTCGGACGGCCGCGCCGCCGGAAACACCAGTGGCGTCGGGTATTCCCCGACCGGAGCGACTTTCCGGACGGCCTGGAGAAAATAAAAATCCTCCGCGCCCCGCCGTACCCGCATGCCGCCGGCGGCGATGTAAGCCGGGACCCGGACCGCTATGGCCGAGCCGATGGTATGGAAGGCGTAGGGCGATCCCGCCGCTTTCAGGTGTGCGACGTAATCCGCCATATACCGCTCATAGGCGCGAATGGCGGTTTCCTCTGCCGCCGTTCTGCCGGGCCGGTGCCGGACGGCGATGCTGACCGCACCGGCTTCAGGGTTGACCCGAAACCACTCCTCTAAACCCAGCAGATAATCCGGCGCCACCGGAGAGTCGGCGTCAAGACAGCAGAGAAAGGCTTCCGCCCGTTGTTCCGGCGCCAGCAGCATCAGGGCGCAGTCCAGGCCGATCCGTCGTGCTTCCCCCACGCCGTGGCGCAGTTCGTTTCCGGCGGAGGCGGCGTCGATCCAGAAAAGCGTTTCGCCCGGGACGAGCCCGTGCAGCAGTTCCGGGGAGGCCGTGCGCAGCAGCCGCAACAGCGTTTCATTGGCCGTGCGCCGTGGTTCCGGAGCGTCCGGGGAATGGTTGATGACCAGCAGAACGCCGGTCCGGGGGCCATTGTGGCGGTCCAGCGCAATGGTCAGACTTTTCAGGGTGCCCGGCAGTTCCTCCAGTTCATCCATGACGGGAAGAACGATGAAACGGCCGAAGACGGGTGGCGGCGTCTGCGGCTCCAGGGGACGGAGCAGCGCCTTTTTCCGATATTTATTCCACTCGTGCGGCGTGATTTTCACTTGAAAGTTCTCTCCGGTCAAGGTAATGTATAAATATGACACAGAAACAGCAACAACCGCTCTTCCCGTTTCCGGCTCACCGCCGACAATGCCGGTGATGCCGGTACTTCACCGGCACCGGATGGCACGGGGCCCGGCAGCGGATTCGTGCGTCGGGGCGCCGGACTTGAATGAACTTACAATAAGGCTTGATAAGGATTTTTGCAAAATGTCTGAGGAAAATATTTCCACACCCTCTCTGGATTTCATCCGCGAAATCGTCGCCGCCGACCTGGCGGCCGGCCGGTACGATGGAAAAGTGGTGACCCGCTTTCCGCCGGAGCCGAACGGTTATCTGCATATCGGACACGCCAAGGCCATCTGTCTGGACTTCGGAGTCGCCCGCGAAAACGGCGGCTGCTGCCATCTGCGCATGGACGACACCAATCCGACCAAGGAGGACACGGAATATGTGGACTCCATTGCCGAAGATATCCGGTGGCTCGGGTATGACTTCGGGGACACCATCTATTACGCTTCGGATTACTTCGAAAAAATGTACGAATGTGCGCTGGAGCTGATCCGGCGCGGCAAGGCCTACGTCTGCGATCTTTCCGCCGAGGAGTGGGAAAAGTATCGCGGCAACTCCGCGGTGCCCGGGACCAATCCACCGGGACGTTCCCGTTCGGTTGAAGAAAATCTGGATCTTTTCCGGCGGATGCGGGCAGGGGAATTTCCGGACGGTTCCATGGTGCTGCGGGCCGCAATCGACATGCAGTCGCCCAATATCCATATGCGCGACCCCGTTTTGTACCGGATCCGGCGCGCCGAACACTTCCGGCAGGGGAATGAATGGTGCATTTACCCGATGTACGACTTTGCCCACTGTCTGGAGGACGCGTTCGAAGGGGTGACGCATTCGTTCTGCACGCTGGAGTTTGAGATTCACCGGCCGCTGTACGACTGGGTGCTGGAGGCGATCGATTTTCCGCACCGCCCGCACCAGTACGAATTTTCCCGGCTCCAGCTTTCCTATACCGTGATGAGCAAGCGCAAGCTCCTGCAGCTGGTCAAGGAACACTACGTCGAAGGCTGGGACGATCCCCGGATGCCGACGCTGTGCGGCCTGCGCCGCCGGGGCGTGCCGCCCGCCGCCATCCGCAATTTCAGCGCCGGGCTGGGAGTCACTAAGATCAACAGCGTAACCGATCTTTCGGTGCTGGAGCGCTGCATTCGCGAGGAATTGAATCGGACGGCGTCCCGGTTCATGGCGGTGCTGGATCCGTTGAAGGTGACGTTGAAGAATTACCCGGAAGGACGGATCGAAATGGTTCAGGGGATCAACAATCCGGAGGATCCCGCCGCCGGCACCCGGGAGATCCCCTTCGGACGGGAATTGTACATCGAACGGTCCGACTTCATGCTGGAGCCGCCCAAGGGATATTTCCGGCTGGCTCCGGGACGGGAAGTCCGGCTCCGCTACGGTTATTTCATCCGCTGCGAGGAGGTGATCACCGACGCGGACGGCCGGGTGGTGGAACTGATCTGCACTTACGATCCCGAAACCCGCGGTGGTTCCGCACCGGACGGCCGCAAGGTCAAGGGCACCATTCACTGGGTGGAAAAATCCCGGGCGCTGCCGGGCACGGTCCGGTTGTACGATCGGCTGTTTGCCGTGGAACAGCCCGGGGCGGACGGTGCGGATTTTCTGACGCAGCTCAATCCTGATTCGCTCAAGACGACGGAATGCTTGCTGGAGCCGGCGCTGGCGTCCGTGGCGGTCGGGGAGACGGTGCAGTTCGAACGCCAGGGATATTTCGCGCTAGACCGGGACTCCAAGCCGGGGCAACCGGTGTTCAACCGCACGGTCACGCTCAAGGATTCCTGGGCGAAAATGCAGGGAAAATAACGCGGCGGTTACGGGAAAAATCCGCGTCAGGCTTGAATTTTTTCAATCATCCGGGTGGTGGAGAAGCCGGGAACGAAGGGTTTGAAAACGATCCGCGTCCCGGCTTCCAGCAGGGCGCCGCGTTCTTCCGGGTCGAGTTTTTCGACCGTATAGTCGCCGCCCTTGACGTAAAGATCCGGTGCCAGCGCCGCCAGTTCCGCGGCGCAGCGGGCCCCGTCGAAAATCACCGCCGCATCCACACAGCGCAGACTGCACAACAGATAAGCGCGGCTGTATTCGTCCACCACCGGCCGCGACGGTCCTTTCAAGGCGCGGACCGAAGCGTCGGAGTTGACCAGCACCAGCAGGGCGTCGCCGAGGTCCCGGCTTTCCCGCAGGTATGCGGCGTGTCCACGGTGGAGCAGGTCGAAACAGCCGTTGGTGATGACCAGTTGTTTCCCTTCCCGGCGCAGCTGGTTCCGCCAGGAAACGGCGTCGGCCAGTTTCAGGATGCGGCTCGCCGGATCCGATGTGAAAGTCATGACTGCGCCTCCGGTTCCAGCGGGCGGACTTTGACTCCGGCTTCGCGCAGCAGCGCCAGAGAGGTCTGGTCGATGGAGTAGCGCCGGTGGTAAATCACTTCGCGGATACCGGCGTTGATGATCATTTTCGCGCATTGCAGGCAGGGACTGAAGGTGGTGTAGAGTGTGGCGTCCTTGACCGCGATGCCGTGGTAGGCCGCCTGCACGATGGCATTTTCCTCGGCGTGGCTGCACAGGCATTCGGTCAAGCCGGTGCCGCTGGGAACGTCGGAGTTGCAGCGGGGACAGCCGCCGTCGCAGCAGTTGCGCACGCCGCGCGGCGTGCCGTTGTAGCCGGTGGAGATGATTCGGCAGTCCCGGACAATGACGGCGGCGACCTGCCGCCGCGAACAGTTGCTCCGGGTGGCGGCCACACCGGCGATGCTCATGAAATAGGTGTCCCAGTCGGGACGGATTCTTTTTTCTTTTGTAACCATGCGTTCAAACCTTTCGGGAAAGGCGTTCCCGGCCGGCTTGCAATCGGCCGCGAACATGATACTGTATTTTACTATAACGACGTTTGGAAGTGGAAGCAAGGAGGAAGAGGCATGAATCCGCCGGAATATCAGAGTTTATGGGAAAACTATCCGGATACCGCCGTCGTTTTCGGCAATGATCCGGGGCCGTCGCTGGTCCGGCTGCTGCTGGAAAGACGTTCCCGCAGAATCGTTCTGTTTACCGGGCGGCACAGTGTGGATGAGACCGGCATCTTCTCCCGGTTCGCACGCCTGACGGCGGAAGTGCCGATCACGACCGTCCGTTTTCGGGAGATTGCGCCGGAACCGGATGTGGAGACGATAGAACGGATGACGGCGTTTCTCCGGGCGGAAAATCCGGATACGGTCATTGCTCTGGGGGGCGGCAGCGTCATGGATGCGGCCAAGGCGGCTTATCTCGTCTATCAAACGGGGGGGACGGTGGCGGACTATTTCGGGTCGGATCGCTATACGCAGGCCTTTCCTGGAAGAAACCCGGACCGGGTGATCTGCTTTCCGACCACATCCGGGACCGGGTCGGAGGTGACGCTTTACAGCAACATCGTGGACCGCGGGATCGGGGTGAAGAAGCTGATCAGCGACCCCGCGATCATTCCCGCCTATGCGTTTGTGGTACCGGAATTTGCCGCCTCCATGCCGCGCTCCGTAACGCTGGCCACCGGTTGCGATGCGCTGGCGCATCTGATCGAAGGGTTTCTCAATATCGGGCAGGACGGACGGCACGCGGCGGCCAACGACTGGGCGTTGACCGGCATCCGGCTGATTGCCCGGCATTTTCCGGAGGCGCTGGAGGCACCGGGCCCGGATTCCCGCGCGGCGATGGCCGCGGCGTCCTGTCTGGGAGGGATGGTGATCCGCTACAAATCAACCGGATTGCCGCACCTGTGCAGTTTTTCCTGGTTCGGCCGGATTGCCCATGGGCTGGCGGTGGTCATGCTGCTGCCGGCGGCCTGGGAGTTTTATCTGGGGCGGCCGGAGGTGGCGGAGCGGACGATGCAGCTGCGGTCCATATTTCCCGGCGATTCGCCGGAAGAGGTGGTGGCTTCTTTCCGGAAGTTTCTTTCCCGCTGTGGCGTGCCGGAGTCGCTGGCGGCGTTTCCGGAGATTACACCGGAACTGCTGGAGCGTACCGCCCGGAGTGCTGCGGAAAATCCGATGAAGCTGCAGCTGGCGCCGCGTCCGGTGCCGCTGGAGGATTCCTGCCGGATCATTTCCGAAATATTAAGAAAAAGTTGAAACATTTGAAACGGGACTGCGTCAGCAAATCGTTGTCTGCTTCGAATGGAGAGAATGGCGGTTGCGGCGCATCAGCAATTTTGTGGGTCGCGGATTTTCGGTTTTCTTCTGATGGGGGAGGCACGTATGAAATTTTCCGATGCGTGGCGGATGGCGGGGATGTTGCCGGCATTGGGGCTTCACTCCTGCCGGAAGAGCGATCGGTTGCTGGCACTGGGGCCGCCGGAACACTGGAACGGGCGCCTGGTGGTGCTGGTACACGGTCTGACCCATCGTGGAGTGGTCTTGAAAAATCTTGGCAATTTTCTCCGAACTCGTGGTTATCGGGTGTGGCTTTACGATTATTCCACCTACAATCGGAAATCCCTGATGGGCCACAGTTCGAACCTGCGGAACCGGCTTGAGAACCTGGTGCGTCGGCAGCCGGTGGATGCGCCGCTGGACCTGGTAACCCACAGCATGGGCGGTCTGCTGCTTCGGGCCGCGTGGGCGCAGGCCTCGCCGGAGTTGCGGGCCCGTTTCGGGCGCGTGGTGATGCTGGCGCCGCCGAACCGGGGATCGCGCGCGGCAAGTCGGGCGTTGCGGCTGTTGCCCGTGCTGGGGCATCTCTCGCCACCGCTGACGGACTTGCGGCGCGAGTCGGACTCCACGGCCAACCAGTTGCCCTGGCCGGAGAAAATGGAAATCGGCATCATTTCCGGCAGCCGTGATTGGGAAGTGCGCCCGGACGAATGGCCGATGCCGGGAATGACGGATCATTGGGCGGCGATTGGGGGTCATGCGTTTCTGATGCAGCGGCACGCAGTGTGGCTGCAAGTTGCTGAGTTTCTAAAAACAGGAAGATTCCGAAAAGGGACTCCCCCCGGGACGGACGACGGAAATGACGGGAAAGTGACGGCGAAATAACGACTTCGTTCGGAAGCGTTTTTCCGGTGTCGAAGAAGCCACCGCCCGCCATTCAATGGCGTCAGGTTCAGAACATGTCTTCCAGCGCCGCGATAGCGGCTTCGGCGGGAATGTCGGTCATGCATTCCGGGTTGTTCCGGGGGCAGGTCCGGGCGAAGCAGGGGGAACAGGAACGGTCGGAATAGAGAATTTTCCAGTTGGTTCCGATCGGCCCGGTAGCGGAATAATCCGTCGAGCCGAACACCGCCACGCCCGGCCGGCCCATGGCCGCCGCCAGATGCATGACGCCGCTGTCGTTGGCCACGACTGCGCGCGCGGAACGTACCAGGTACATCAGGGCGGTCATATCGGTTTTCCCCATCATATTGAAGAATTTATTCGGGGGGAGTCCAGCGGCGATTTCCGCGCCGATCGGCGCTTCCTTCGCGGTGCCCACGGTGGCCGCGATGCCGCCGCGGGCAATCCAGACCGCCGCCGTGCGGTTGAAATTTTCACTGCGCCACCGTTTGGCGGCACCGTAAGCGGCCCCCGCTGCCAGAATCAGCAGCTTCGGATGATCGCACAGTGCGCGGACTTCCGGAGCCAACTGGAAAAACGGCCGGGCAATCCGGATTTCCGGCAGCGTCCCGTCCCATTCCGGCGCCCCCAGCGCCCGGACGATGGCCAGGTATTTATTGGCGTGGTGCATCCGGTTCAACTCATGGTCGTGCCGCCCGGGAAAGGAAAAACTGCGTCGCAACAGCCATGAACGACACCGGGCCGAGGCACCATAAAGCGGTCCCGCCCCCGCCAGACGCAGCATCAGCGCGTCCCGGAATGAGTTGTTGAACAATACGCCAAAGCCCGGAGAGAAACGCCGCACCATCAGCAGCTCCTCCAGACGCCACCGGCGATGGGTGTCGCGCAGCGGCAGAATCAGGTCCACCCACGGCAGCGAATGGTAAAACGGCCGCATGCCGCGAGGTGCGATCACTGCCAGCGCACAGTGTTCCGGCAGCATGTCCTTCAACTGCCGCAAGGCCGGCAGCGCCATGACGGCGTCACCGAGCCAGTTGGGCATCCGTACCACCACACCGTTGCGCATGGTTTCCGGCGGGATCGGGTGGACCGGAAATGCCGGCGCACCAAATTCGCGGCGGATGTCCAGCGTATGCAGTAATTTTTCCGGATAATTCGTCATGATATCGAATGCGGTTCTTCCCGGCAAGCCGTGGCACCGGGTTGTCGCTTGGCTTCGTTCCAGAGCGTTTCCAGCAGTTCGATACCGGCATCGGCCGGTGCTATGCCGCGCCGTTTCAACTCTTTTTCCACCATCTGAAAACGACGGATGAATTTTTCATTGGCCTGTCGCAGCAGTTCTTCGGAGGTGCGGCGTTTCCGGAAGCGCGCCAGATTGGTCACGGCGAACAGCAGATCGCCGAGCTCCTCATCGGCATGTTCGGCGTTTCCGGCGGCGATTGCTTCGCGCAGTTCCGCGAGTTCCTCCGCAACCTTGTCCAGAATCTCCGTTTCCCGGGTCCAGTCGAAGCCCACTTTCGCCACTTTTTTCTGAATCTTTTCCGCCCGATCGAGCGCACTCAGATGGCGGGGAACGCCGTCGAGCACCGATTCCCGGGGCGGGTGGTTTTCGGCCGCCTTGATTTTTTCCCAGATGGCCAGCACATCGGTGGCGGATTCGGCGGTGGCATCGCCGAAAACATGCGCATGACGACGAACCATTTTCGCATTGACGTTCCGGAAGACGTCCTCCAGGGTGAATTCGCCGCGTTCCGCAGCGATCACCGCCTGAAACACGACGTTCATCATCACGTCGCCCAGCTCGTCGCAGATTTCAGCGGGATCCCGGCGGTCTACCGCATCCAGAAATTCCGCACATTCCTCAGACAGGCAACGGGCCAGCGTCTCCCGGGTTTGTTCGCGGTCCCATGGACAGCCGCCGGGGGCACGCAGTTTCTCCAGAATCAGGCGCAGCGAGTCGATGGTCGGCGGCAGATGATGGAAATCAGGTGAGTCAGCAGCCATTTTTACCAGGTGAACCCCATGTTGAAGTGGAAACGCAGTTTGCTGGACACATCGTCCTGATTGTTGACCACCGGATAGGCCAGGTCCAGCTTGAGCGGCGCATTGATCATCGGCAGCTGGATGCGCAGTCCGTAACCGGCACCGACGTTGACCCCGCCGGGACCGAAACTGCAGGCGTTCGCCCAGGTGTTGCCGACGTCCACAAAGGCGGCACCGCGAATGAAGCTCCAGATCGGATGGCTGATTTCAAACGTGCCCAGGAACATCGTCTGACCGCCCATGGCGTCGCCGTCATGGTTGAGCGGAGAAACTTCGCGGAAGGGGAAGCCGCGGAGAGAGTCGCCGCCGCCGAGGAAATAGCGCTCGAACAGCGGGACGCTGTCGTTGCGGTTGAACGCGGAGACTGTGCCGATCCGGAAGCCGCCCATGACGACAATGGCCTTTTCAAAGAAGGAGTAGTAGTAACTACCCTTGGCTTCCACCCGATAGAAGTTGTTGCTTGACCCCATAATTTTCGGCGATATCGCCGCCAGCAGGTTCAGGTTGTACCCGGAGGTCGGGAAGACCAGGCTGTCCCGCGTGTCGCGGTCCAGCATCAACGAGGTCTGGCTGACCCACTGGCGGCCGCGTTCCTCCCGCAGTTCTGGGCCGAGATGGTGGGACATGTCAAGGATGTTGACCTGTTCGAACTTATACGCCCCCGTGATGGTGGTGAAATCGTCAAAGATCTTGCGACTCAGGGATACTCGCCCGCCGTAACGGCGTTCATCCCAGTGTTCGAAATCCATCTGATTGCCGTAGAGAGAAAAATCAAAACGCATGGGCAGATCGAACAGCCACGGTTCCGTGAAGTCGAAGTTGAACCCCATACGTTCAATCCCGACCAGTGCCTGCAGCCGGAGCCGCTGCCCGCCGCCGTAGAACCAGTTGCCGGGACTGAAGAGATCGAAGTTGTTGCTGGAAATTTCCGCCATGCCGACCAGGCTGTTGACGTCGGAGAATCCGGCGCCGACTTTGAACTGGAAGCGATTTTCCTTTTCCTCCACGCGGATGTTGACATCCTTTTCGTTGACGGCGTCGGCATTGGTCGTGGTGGCTTCCACCTTGTGGAAATACCCCATGCCCATCAGCCGGGATTTGCTCACTTCGATGCGGTTGCGGTCCACCGGGTCGCCGGGCTGGATGGCAAGTTCCCGACGGATGACCTTGTCTTTGGTGTAGGTGTTGCCGGAGATGACAACGTCCCGGATGGTGTACCGGCGGCCCTCGGTGATTTCGAAGCGGATGTCTACGGTGTGGTTGCGGAAGTCGGCGAGGCGTACCGGCCGGACGTTGACATCGACATATCCCAGAGATTCATAATAATCGGAAATCGCCTTGGCCGCCTCGTTTTCCAGAGAACCGTTGAACGTTTCTCCCACTTTCAGGCGGATCAGGGACTCCAGCTCCGGCGTGGGAACGACGGTGTTTCCGGCGATGGAAATGTTCGCCACCTGATAAGGTTCGCCCTCGGTGACATGAAAGGTCAAGTCCACGTATTCCGGATCGTCCGGAGTGGGGGTGACGTCAATTTTGTCGACTTTGAAATCCAGATACCCTTTGTCGAGGTAGAGGCTGCGGACCCGGGCCGCATCAGTTTCCAGTTCAGAGCGGTCGAGCAGACCGGTGTTGAAGTAGCTTCCTACCCATGGAAGGGCATTCCAGAAGGAATAACGGTTGGCGATGGCGCCCTTCAGATCGGATTGCGAATAGGCGGTGGCGCCTTCGAACTTGACGTGGTCGACTTTCAAGCGGAGGTTTTCATGAATGCGGAAAACGACATTGACCTGGTCGGGGCCGGCCGGTTCGATAACCGGGGTAACGGTGGCCTCGTTGTAGCCTTTTTCCTTATAAAAGTCCCGGATCGCGGTGAGGCTCTCACGCAGTTTCGCATCATGAAGCGGCGCGTCGGCGGCGAGTGTGATCAGCGGTTCCAGGTCGCTTGCGGGAAATTTGGCATTGCCGTCGAGGGTAATTTTCCGGACCTGCGGTTTCAAACGCAAACGGAAAGTCAGCTTTACATTGCCGTCTGGTTGTGGGGCGGTCTGGGAGACGATATCGGAAAAATTGCCGGTGGCGTAAAGGCGCTTGATGTCTTCGTCGACCAGGTCGCTTTGATATTCACTGCCGGGACGGAGACGGATGTTGTAGTAAATCTGCTCTTCGGACAGGGGGGCGGCGCCCTGCTGTTCGAAGCGGATGTCGGTGATTTTCGCAGCTGAGAGGGTGCAGGCGCTCCATACCGCCAGCATTGTCAAGGTCCATTTGACCGGGGATTTCACGTCGGGACTCCGGAATTGTTATGGGTTGAAAATCATGCAATCGTTCTAATATAGCGTGTCTTTCGGCAAAAATCCAATGCCGGGTATTTCCCATGGAAAAGATCCGGCATTTTCTTGAAGAATTTCGGAAAATGTGGGATGGGGCAGGCGTTTTCTGAAAAATGCGACTTGACTTTGTTTTCCGGTGTGCTATTTTAAAAGGCATTGCGGGCGGTTAGCTCAGCCGGCTAGAGCGCTGCTTTCACACGGCAGAGGTCATGGGTTCGAGTCCCCTACCGCCCACCATTTTCAAAATTCTCCACCGACCGGTCTTCTGGTCGGTTTTTTCGTTTTGGGGGTAAATTTGAGCTCAACTCGCGTTTTGCCCGAAAGCGGAGAATCTCCACTTTTCTCTTATGACGGTGTGTTTCAGACCTTCTCCCGGTAAATTCTCCGGGGGAGTAAAAGACCGGTCTTTTGGTCTGGAGAGCATTTTTTGGAGGAATGGAGAATCGCCATACAGCGTTATCTGGAAAGCAAAGAATACATCAGGCCTTTCCGTGACGGCAGCGAATTGCATGAATCGGAGGCTTATTCCCGCGTTCACTCCACCCTCCGGAAGCGTCGGTCAATTTGATTTATGATTCAGAAATTCTGATTTGCAATCAGAGTTTTCCATGCTATCTTACACTTATTCACATGGAGAAAAGTGTCACCTGTTTTTTTCTGAAAACAGAATCATTTATTCCCGCACATGACAAGCCTGAAAATGGGGCGTTTGACAAAGGTGCACCTGTCTACTATTTTGAGCTCGCTTGGAGCCGATATAGAGAAAACCCAGATTCAAGTCAATTTCAGAATGGACTTGTTGTTTTCATCAATCGGGGAATGGGGTTTCCTGCGACGAACCTGTAATATAGATAAGAAACCAAAATACTTGTAGAACCTATTCAAACGTACTATATTACCAAATATGGAACTTCGAGATGCAAGAAAAATCAATTCAAAAGAATTGTATGATCGTCGAAAGCTGGCGGTTTTGCTGTTCGAAAAAGGGCTGAAGCGCTATGAGATCGTTCCGCTTGTCGGAGTGAGCGCCTATACAGTCAGCCAATGGATTAAGGCTTGGAAAAAAGGAGGCCAAGCCGCATTGAAGGTCGGCAATAAAGGGCGACCGCGGGGGCTTTACCGAAAATTGCTTCCACATGAAGAACGGGAAATTCGCGCGTGCAATCACGGATTGTTGTCCAGATCAGCTGAAATAGCCATTTGCACGCTGGACTCGACAAGCGGTGCAAACTCTGATCAAACAGAAATATTCTGTGGATTTGAGCTTGCAGGCGGTCAGCAATTACTTGAATATGCGGGGCTTTTCCCCGCAAAAGCCGACTCGACGGGCGTATGAACGCAATGATCAGCAAGTTCGCATCTGGTTGGAAAAAGAGTATCCGGCTATTGCAGCTCGCGCCCGACAGGAAAAAGCGGAAATTCACTGGGGAGATGAAACTGGATTGCGCAGCGACGATGTAAAGGGGAGAAGCTATGCGCCGAAAGGAAAAACTCCGGTGCAATATGTGAAAGCTGCTCCCGAAAAATTGAATATGATCAGCACCGTCACGAATCGCGGATTGATGCGTTTTATGTTTTATCGTGAGACTATGACCGCACAGTTATTGATTCGATT
>CASDQW010000050.1 GCA_949282965.1 uncultured Lentisphaeria bacterium | reverse complement strand
AATGCTGCGCCAGGGAGCGGACTGGCTGCCGACATTTTTGTCATCGCCCTGGGGCGACAGATAAAACGTGCGTCCGGCAAAACGGAGCGATGCCACCGTCACCGGCGGAAACGCCTTGTCGGAAGTCTCCACCGTCATGGACTCCAGGAGCACGGCAGTCCGGTTCGGACGGGAAGAATAAAAGGTAATCACGATTTTTTTCGTTCCCGGAGGTGCGACGACGGTATCCATCACCGACACGCCGGAAGAATCCGGATACACGGTTCCCGCACGGTACTTTACGGCCGGGCTGAAAAAGGCGGAAATTTCCAGTCCTCCCAACGCCACATCCGGATCAGCGGCCCGGTACCGCGCCGTCACCCGGAAGAACGTTCCCGGCGCGCAATCGAACGTCCGGGTAACGCCAAATTCGCATTGTTCGCTGCGGTCGTCGATCCGCAGCACTTTTTCGCCATCCACCACGGCGACCTGAACGCCGCCGCCGGTCTTCAAAACGTCATCCGGTCCGGTGGCATAGACTTTCCAACCTGCCGGAACTCCTCCGATCGGAGCATTGGCAAGATCCATCCGCATGTTTTCAGCCCCCAATGCCATACACAAGAATCCTCCCAATACCATGGATAAATACCACTTTTTCATCGTCGCATCCTGTTTTTAGCGTTTCCGTACAGTACCTTTGCACAACATATCTTCAATTCGCATATTTTCCACTCCGAATCCCTCCGGGCGGAGAGTGTCCGGCCTCCGCGTCATTCGGCGCCCGGCGCCTTTTCCGGATACCGGTACTTCCCGAAATTCGTCCAGCAGCCGAAATACAGCACCCCGTCGATGCAGGCGCCGCCGGTGGTGATGCCGTCGCTGTTTCTGGCAATCGGCACCGCCGCGCCGGATACCGGATCAAATTCCAGAATATGATTGGAGAGCAGCAGGAACAACCGGTTGTCGTCGCTCTTCTGCAACGCATTCCGGGGCACGCCGCCGTAATTTCCGACCTGTTCACGGCGGACGATCTCCAGCGTTTCCGGATTGACGGTCAGCAACTGTCCATCGGAGGTAACCGCTATCAGTTTCCCATTCCAGAGTTCGACGCTGATCACGTTGGTCGCCCCCGGCAGCGACACGGAGCGTTTCACCTTTCCGCTCTTCCAGTCCAGCCGGAACAACGCGGCCTCGGTAGCCCGGGTATGCCCTCCCCCGGGGGCGTCAATGCTGGTGCCGCCGATCAGATCGCCGTCCGGCAGCACCCGGAACGCGATACAACTGTGTCCCGGCAGCCAGTCTTTGATCTCCCGGTTTTCGCCGGTCTTCAGGTCGTGGATACCGAATCCGCCGCCGGTCAGGCCGTAATTCGCATAACCGGCGATGATCACATGGCGTCCGTCCGGATGCACATTGATCGCGCGCGGCCGGGTCACCAGATCCGCCCAGCGCCCCAGGATACGCGGATTGTCCTCATCCTTCACCGCATTTTCCTTCCGGGGCGCGTCAGCCAGTTCCAGACCGACCAGACCGAACCATGGCTTGCCGCCCCGGTTGGCGCGCGCCGTGAACGTAACCTCATATTCGCCGGGTTTCAGGTCAAACGGTCCGAGCGTCAGCATCTTGGACGGCCGGTCGGCCAGGTTCTGAACGTTGCGCTCCTCGCTTTTTCCCTGAAACGCGACCGTCACCGTACCGTACTGCGCGTGCTCGAAAAGCAACACGTTCAGATAAACCTTGCCCGCCTTCTCCGTCCGGACCGGCAGCGTGAAAACCGCGCCGTCCGCATGGCCGTTGGCAAACAGAATCCGCGGGGCGCTCAAAGCGGAAAAATGCCCCTTCTCCGCCTTGCCTGACACGGCCAGTTCTTCCGGAGTTGGCCCAAACGACGGCAGCGCGCCGCCCCGCATCCGAATCGGCTGCGCCGGATCGTATTCCCACAACCGGCCGCCGGCATATTCGCAGGCGAACAATTTGCCGACGCCGGAAGCCATGTTGCAGAAATTTCCGCCGAGCACAATCGGATTCGGTCCATGATCGGTGATCTTTCCGCTCGCCGGATCCAGTTCGACGAAATGCATCGGATGACAGGTGGACCCGTATACTTTCCCGTCCGGTCCGCGGGCAATGCTGGTGAATTCCAGGCCGCCGGAGAGATATGAGAACGGCAAGGTCCGCGTCTGCCCGTCCGCCTCCCGGATCACGGCGTTTTTCTGATACAGATCGTACGAAAGCACCTTGGAACCGTCGGCGAAATCCCGCACGATCCCGCCGTACTTCGGCGCCTTGATCGCGGCCGGAGCGGGACAGGAGACGTTCTCGTCCACGATTTTCCCATCCAGCAGCCGCACCCGGAAATCCCGGTAGTCCGCATACACATAACCGTCCTGCCCGGCCGTCACCCGACCGTATCCCAGGGCGCGTTTTTCCTCCGGCAGTAACTGCGTAACTTTCCCGCTTTCCGGGTCGAGCGCCAGAATGTTGGCGCGGGCGGAGCCGACGCCGCTGTACACCCAGCCATTCCGGTCCACGGCAATCTGATACAGATACTGCTCCCGGGGGTCCATGGAACCGTAATTGCGGAATTTCCCGGTCCGGGG
>CASDQW010000049.1 GCA_949282965.1 uncultured Lentisphaeria bacterium | reverse complement strand
GCATTGTCAAAAAACTCTACAAGCTCCAGCGGAACAGGCGGAGGAGTAACCGCGCCTGGCAATATAGCATTGTCAAAAAACTCTACAAGCTCCAGCACGCATCTCTGCAAAGAATTTATCCAGTTCAATATAGCATTGTCAAAAAACTCTACAAGCTCCAGCCTATTCGGTATATGATAAACATCCAAGCGAAAATATAGCATTGTCAAAAAACTCTACAAGCTCCAGCTGCAATAAACCCGGCAATCAAATGGTTTGAAATATAGCATTGTCAAAAAACTCTACAAGCTCCAGCGCCACGTCTTACGAGGGGGATCGTAAATTCAATATAGCATTGTCAAAAAACTCTACAAGCTCCAGCGCAGGAGCGACTTACTGAAAGATAAACAGAAATATAGCATTGTCAAAAAACTCTACAAGCTCCAGCATCTCGATAAGTTTTTTGCGGAAATGAGCAAATATAGCATTGTCAAAAAACTCTACAAGCTCCAGCATCTTCAAACGCTGCAAGCATACCAGCTGCAATATAGCATTGTCAAAAAACTCTACAAGCTCCAGCCCGGCAAGCCGCGAAACGTTTTTATCGGACAATATAGCATTGTCAAAAAACTCTACAAGCTCCAGCGCAGGAGCGACTTACTGAAAGATAAACAGAAATATAGCATTGTCAAAAAACTCTACAAGCTCCAGCGGAGGCGCGGCGGCTTGTTTTCCCGCCCGAAAAATAGCATTGACCCAAAAATCTGCAAAGTCCCACCGGTCGCATTCCGACAGCGGCAGAAGCGGCGACAGATCACCGCATGCAACGCAAGCGACAATCAATCGCTCACGCTGCCCGACGCTGCCGGAACTCCTCACATCTTTTCTCGTCTCTCCTGCCGGTTTTGCTGCCCCGTTTCCCGGATTCCCGGCGATCGGAACGATGTTGCTTTCCGGCAAAAAAATGAGGAGCAAAAAAAATTTTTCAAAAAAGTTAGTCATGCCTAATTGACTTTCCGCAAACCGCCTCTATATTCCTTCAAAATCAAATCCGATATCCATTTCCATGAAAACAAAAAAAGTAAATAAAATAAAACAGCCCCATATTTAGGAAAAACTAATAAATGTCTCCCACGATTTGTGAAGATCATCGCAAGGAACTGCTCCGCTTCCTGCTGGTCAAAACCGCGGCGGTGCGCGGCGGCGTCAAACCCGCGGAACTGCTCCGCGTCCGCCATTGCTACCGGATGCGCAACGCGGAAGGATTCCCGTTCTGCCTGTATCGCCGGGACATTTTCCACACCCTCCGGCTCGATTATCTCGAACTGCGCGAAGAACCGCAAAGCTCCCTCGTTCTCTTCTATCACCCGGAACGGCTGCGCCAGGAACTGGCAATCCCCGCCAAACGCGCCATCCTCGCCCGTTGCGGCTACCCCGAACATGCAACAACGGCAAGTCTGCTGGCAACCCTGCGCGAACGCTTTTCCAGCGAATTTCTGCCGCATGAAGTCGGCGTTTTCATCGGCTATCCCGCCAAAGACGTCGTCGGTTTCATGGACAAACTTCCCCGGACACCCGTGCACCGGGGCGGCTGGCTGGTCTTCGGCAACCCCGAGGAGTCGCTTTCCCGCATGCAGTTGTACCGGCGGATCGAACGATTCGCCGACCGGACGCTGGACGCCTGTGCGGATCTGCAGGATTTTTTCAACCGGATCAACCGGGTCAACCTCAATCAAAGGAGTATCCACCATGGATGAAGTGAAAGTTCTTTACGGCAGCACCACCGGCAATACCGAAAGCGCCGCCCGGCAAATCGCCGCCGCCTTCGGCACCGATCCCGTCAACATCGCCGACGCCACCCCCGGCGACTTTGACGCGCCGCTGCTGATCCTCGGCAGCTCGACCTGGGGCGTGGGAGAATTGCAGGGCGACTGGGCGGCCGCCCTCTTCCGCCTGGAAAACACCAACCTCACCGGCAGAAAGGTAGCGGTCTTCGGGCTGGGCGATCAGGAAGGATTCGGCGACTCCTTCTGCGACGCCATGGGAGAACTGGCGAAAACCGCGCTTTCCCGCGGCGCCACGCTGATCGGACGCACCTCCGCCGAAGGCTATCGCCATATCGCTTCCGCCGCGGAGGATGGCGGCGTTTTCTGCGGTCTCGCGCTCGACGACGACAACGAACCGGACCGGACGTCCGACCGTATCGCCGCCTGGGTCACCCAGCTGAAACAGGAAATGACACGGGAATAGCAGCATTTGCTCATCCCGGGATTCCTTATCCATCTCCGACCCGCCGCGAGATGGGGGAATCCCCCCGCCACCGCGGAGAAGAGAAAGGAAAAGGAGAAAACATGAACAAGCCGGAACCGAACGCCGCACCGGAATTTGACTGCCTGATGGTGTGCTTGCTGCTGACCTTGAGCTGGGACGAGCGGCTGCTGAGAAAACTCTTCCGGAAGTACGGCCTCCACCAGGAAAATCCGCGCTTCGATCCGGCTTTTGCCCTGTACCGGCTGCATCACGAATTTCATGATCCGGCAAGCCCGATTGCCGCGGACCTTCTCCGCCGGTTCACCCGGCAGTTCCGCCGCGAAACCACCCGGGTCCGGGAACTGCCCGGCAATGACGGAACGACGGCACAACTGGAACCGACCACCGCACTGCTGCGGGAAGCTCCGGCCGGCACCCTCTGGGCTCTGGCCGGGGACGAACGTCTGGCGCTTCGTTCCCTGGCGACGTATCACGCCCATCGGTTGCTGCTGGAAGCGTTTCATCCGGCGACCGGTGCTTTTTTCCGCGTTCCGTTACTCCGGGAACAGTGTGCTGCGCAGGAGCAAATGCTGCGGGAACAACGCGCCGCTCTCGCCGAGCGGGACCGTCGGATGGCGGCTCTGGAACAGCAAAACCGGCAATTGCAACAAGCACTCGCCGAAGCGGAAACGCGACGCCGGGAACTGCGGATGCTCCGTTATGAACTGGAGCGCCTCGGACGACGACCCGCCATTCCGGAACCGGAAATGGAAACGGAAAACACACCGCCGCCCGCCATTCTGGTGGAAAAAGATCCCGAATGCCCCTTCCGGCGCGAGGCTTGCCGCGCCCGTCAGGAGTCCGGAAACTGTACGTTGGAAAACTTGAAGATCGCATTGGTCGGCGGCCTGGACCGGCTGGAACGCCAATACCGGGCGGCCTTTGCGTCGCTGGGGGCGGAGCAGGTTTTCTTTCACCCCGGTCATTGCGAAAGCGGCGGCGTACATCGGCTGCGCGCCGCCGCCGAAGCCGCGGACGTGGTGGTTTTCGTCACCCGGATCAACAGCCACAACGCCCTGAACGTCATCAAAGGTATCTGCCGCCGGAGCGGAAAATCCTTCCTGGCCGTCCGGGAAACCGGACCGGAACGGATCTGCCGGATCGTGGCGGAAGAGTTGAAACGGTATCCGGAAGAATCCAACATACGGAACAACCCGCGCGGAAACACGGCTGAGAAATCTTTTTCGAAAAATATTAGGTAAAGCTAACTTGATAATTTTACAAAAGCCGCTATAGTATATTTTCCATATCAAACGAGATCGATCGATCCGGCTGTTTCCTCGCTGAAAAAAGAGCGCGACGCCCCGGAATGATGGTTGTGCCATTCCCTTCCGCCGCCGAAACACCGGAAGATTTTGAACCACTAAAATTAGCTTTTTCGAACTGCGGCCCCCGACCGCCGCCCGGAAAAGCAGGAGGAATGAAATATGTCGGATGCCGGAAAGACTCCATGCTCATGCGGCTGCTCCGCCTCAAAACCCGCGCCTAAACGGGCCGCCGCCGAAAAGGAAGTGACCCTGGCGGATCTGCCCGTCGGCGCGACAGGCATCATCGTAAAAATCATGCCCGGTATGCGCGGCCGCAAGAAATTCGCGGACGTCGGTCTGGTCGCCGGGGCGAAATTGTTGATGGAAGCCCATGCGCCTTTCGGCAGCCTGCTGCGGGTCCGGGTCCTGGAAACCAGCATGGCGCTGCACCGGGACGACGCGGCCAAGATCATCATGAAACCAGAAGGCAATTGACATGAAGAAACACTTCAGGATCGCGCTCGCCGGCAATCCCAATTGCGGGAAAACCAGCATCTTCAACGCGCTGACCGGCGCACGCCAGCATGTCGGCAACTATCCCGGGGTAACGGTCGAAAGCAAAACGGGCTACTTCACTTTGAACGATATGGAAATCGAACTCATCGACCTGCCCGGCATCTACTCGCTCTCATCCAGCTCTCCCGAAGAGGAAGTGGCGTTTCGGGAACTGACCCGGCCCGGCATCGACCTGATCCTGAACGTGGTGGATTCCACCATCCCGCGGCGCAGCCTTTATCTGACCACGCAGCTGGCGGAACTGCATATCCCGATGCTGCTGGACTTCAACATGAGCGACGACGCCCGGAAAAAAGGGTTGAAATACGACATTCCCAAGCTGGAAACCTACTTCGGCGCCCCGATCGTCCAGACTGTGGGCTGCCGCGCGGACGGCGTCCGCCCCCTGCTCCGCCGGCTGGAAAAGGCACTGGCCGAACTCGACGACCACGGCATGCCGATGCTCTCCTACGGCGCGGACATTGACGATGCAATCCGCGCGGTGGCGGATAAGATCGACGCCCTGAATATCGAGCGCTTCCGCCACATTCCCGCCCGCTTCTTCGCCATCAAACTTTTGGAACACGATTCCGCCGTCACGCGCCTGCCGGAATTCGCCCCGGTGCTGGATGAAGTGGAAGAACAGATCCGCCACCTGCGCGAAAAACACGCCATCGAAGCCGATACGTTCCTGGCGGACCGCCGGTACGCGATGCTGGCGGGCGCCTGCCGCAATACGATTTCCATGACGCAGGAACGGCGGCGGGAAATCTCCGACCGGATCGACGCGGTCATGACCAATCAGTTTCTCGGACTGCCGCTGTTCATTCTCATCATGCTGGCGACGTTCTGGTTCACCTTCATCTGCGCCGACCCGTTCATGGGGTACATTGAGGATGGTTTCACCTGGCTTGCCGATGTGATCAAATCCGGCTGGCCGGAAGAACGCCTGCCTTATCTGCGTTCGCTGCTGACCGACGGCGTGATTTCCGGGGTTGGCGGGGTGCTGGTGTTTCTGCCGAACATCCTCTTCTTGTTCTTCGCCATCGCGATTCTCGAGGAGTCCGGCTATATGGCGCGGGCGGCCTTCGTCATGGACGGACTGATGCGCCGCTTCGGCCTGCAGGGGCGTTCATTCGTGCCGCTGGTGCTGGGCTTCGGCTGCACGGTCCCGGCGATCATGGCGACCCGCACGATCGAATCAGATCGCGACCGCCGCACCACGGTGATGGTACTGCCGCTGATGAGCTGCAGTGCACGACTGCCGATCTACGCCCTGATCGTTCCGGCGTTCTTCCCCGACAACTATGCGGTGATGATGTGTCTGATCTACGTGATCGGCGTCGTTGTCGCCCTGATCGCCGCGCGCCTGCTCAAATCCACGCTCTTCAAGGGGGACGGTGAAGTCTACCTGATGGAATTGCCGCCGTACCGGATGCCGACGCTGCGGAGCCTGCTGCTGCACATGTGGGACCGGGGAAGAATGTACCTGCACAAGGCGGGGACCTTGATTCTGGCGGCGAGCGTGATCTTGTACATTGCCAACACCTTCCCGGCAAAAAAGGAATTTTCGCAGGACTACGACGCGCAGATCGCCCGGGCACAGGAAACCGGCAGGATCGATGCCGACGGAATCCGGCTGCTGGAACAGGAAAAGGTGCTGGATGATGCCGCACTGGCCGAAGTACGGACCGAGGGCGTGCTGCCGGCGGAACAGCTCGAAAAACTGGAAAACATGCAGCTTTCCACCGCTGCCGCCGCGCTGGTGGAAGCCGCGCGCCGGAGTCACGACGAGACAACCGCCCTGGAAAACCGGAAAATGGCGGAACTGATGGAATATACCATTTCCGGGCGGATCGGGCACGCACTCGAACCGCTTTTCCGCCCCATCGGGTTCGACTGGAGGCTGACCACCGCTTCGATCGCCGCACTGGCGGCCAAGGAGGTGTTCGTCTCCCAGCTGGGAATCCTCTACGCCGAGGGCGAAGTGGATCAGGAATCGGTACCGCTGCGGCAGCAGCTGCTCCGGCATTATACACCGCTGCAGGGATTCTGTGTCATGCTGTTCTGTCTGCTGTCGATTCCGTGCCTGGCGACGCTGGCGATCATCAAACGGGAACTGAATTCGTGGAAAATGGTCGGTCTGGAAGCGGCGGGGCTGTTTCTGCTGGCTTACATCCTGACGCTGATCGTCTATCAGGCCGGCAGTCTGCTCCGGATCGGAACCAGTCTCGTAGGCTGAATGAAACGGCGGCGCCGCGGACGAACGGTACTGGCAACGGGTCAGGCCACGGGGTCCGCGGCGCGGCGGACCCAGATGTTTTCCGCATCTTCCTGCGCGATTTCCACAGTGCGGTCGCCGACGGCGAGGCGGAGCAGCGTCTTGTCCAGTGAAATCGACGCAAGCGTGAATGCGGCGCCGGGAACGAGCTTGAGCCGTTCCGGATTGCGGAGATTGCGGCTCCAGCATTCGATCGTCGCCTTTTCTCCGGGGACCAGGGCGCTCAGGACACACAGCGCCGGATAATCACCCGCCGTGAGATTGGCCATGGCTTCAGTCAGGTACGTCTGCAGGCTCCGGGCGTCGGTGCGGTTTTCGATCGCCTCGGAGAAAATGACGAACCGTTCGACGGCCTCCTCGTCGATGATGTGTTCGAGTTTGCAGGCGGTTTCGGAAGCCTGTTCCAGCGGCAGCCCCAGGATTTCCGCAAAAAATTTCTTCAGAATCTTGTGGCGGTAGATCACCCGCTCCGCCACCTTCCGCCCCTCCGGGGTCAGCTCCACCGGGAAATGGGTGTTGTATACAATGTAATGGAGTTTCGCCAGCTGCCGGAGCGCGCCGGTAACGGAGGGCATGGTGACATGGAGCCGTTCCGCGATCTCCTTGGAATGGGCGTGGCCGTTCACGGCGGTCAGTTCCGCGATGGCTTCCATGTAGTCTTCGAGACTTTCCGTCAATTTTGTTTTCATGATCCTCTCCGTTGCGCACTCAACGGAAAGCAATATATCGCGGAAACGCCGGATTTTCAACCGTCTCCCGCCCGGCACCGGCGCATTTTTCCCGGAAAGGACCATGTCCCCATGACACCAGGGACGCCGCAACCTGTTTTATGCGCCTGCGCCACCCGGTGCCAACCGGAAAACGGCTTCAGGGCGAAACCGGTTCCAGTTCCAGACAGTCCCAGCTGGGCGCCCCCTGCAACACTTCCAGCCGCAGCCGGACCTCGCCCGAAACCGGTTTCGACAGCTCCGGAATCCGGAACCACCGGTATTCGTCCGGCGCAAAACCGGCGCCGCCGGTCGCATCCATCGCCACCAGCACAGGCTCCGGAAAAAGATCGCCGGAAACGCGCACGAGAATCGCCCCGGACTCCGCCGCCAGGCGCAGCCACAACCGGTAACGCCCCGCGGCGGAAACCGGAATGCGCCAGACCAGCGTCACCCCCTCCGTATTCCATCCGCGGAGCAGTTTGCCGCCGGAAGCGTCCGGGCGGGAAAGTTCGGCGACGGCATGGCTGACGGAGTGATAATTTTCCGCCTCCAGCCGGATTCCGGTACCGTCGGGCGGCGAAGAAGACGGTTCCGCCCGCAGACATTCCGCCGAAACGTCGGTGATCGCCAGCGGCTCCAGCGGCGCTTCCGAAACGACCGACAGCAGATAGTCGCCCGGCGGCAATGCGACCCCGGAACAGGCGCCTTCTCCGGCGGGAATCTCCGCTACGGCACGGCATGAGTCGCCGCTGATCCTGATACACCGCGGGAATTTCCCCGGCGCCATGTGAAAGGCAAGCCTCCGGGATTCCGTCAAATGCAGCCGGGCATCCAGTACAAAGCGTTTCGCCGGTTCCGGAGTGACGTGCAGCCGGGCCGGAATTTTCCGTCCGTCATACGTCAGCCCGGCCGCGGTCGCGGGGACGGCCTCAGGAGAGGGTGTGGCGAAATTTCCCTTTTCCGGCAGCGTCCACTCCTGCGCGCCGAAGGTCAAGCGGGTCCCGTTGATGAACATGGCCGCCGCCGCCCGTCCATCCGGAGCCAGCCGGACGGCCGCCACCGCGGCGTCGGTAGTGAGTCCCCCCAGTTCCACCCGCCGCCCGGGGTGCCGCTGCAGCAGTACCAGAAACTCCCGGTTCCGCAGGATCCGCGCGTCCGGCGTCCCGGCAAGTTGCCACCGCCCCAAGTCCGTCCCGAACTCCTCCCGGCGCCGGATCGACAGCGCAGCCAGAAATTCGGTTTCCCTGCCGGCGGCGGAAGGGGTGGCGGTCAGCAGCCATTCCGGCTCGGGATTCGGTTCCGGCTCCATGGAAGCGACACGATTGGGCGGCGTCCGGTAAGCCGGGGCGGTCGTCAGAACGACCGGTTCCGGAAGGAGCATGACTCCGTCCAGCCGGGCCCGCGGTCGCGCCACGGAAAAAGTGTTGCCGGCAACCGCAATCGGCGGCTCCCCCTGGGCATGAAACAGCCAGGAGAAGACACTCGGCCTTTCCGCCTCCAATCGGTCGGCGACGATGACGACTCCGGGCTTGAGAAACAACAGTTGACGGTCGAAGCGTTTCAGCGCCCCGCCGTAGATGTCCGGATCGGCGGCATCGCCCGCCACATAGCCGAAATCCGGAGAATCCAGAAACGCCGTCGTCCGCCCGTCCGCGCCGAACCGGTGAAATGCCTGTCCCTTCCCGTCGACCAGAATGGTGTTGTGCGCAACGGTCCGGGCGGAATACGCCTTGAAATGCGGACTGTTGTACCAGTCGCAGTAACCGCCGTCGATGGCCAGCTTTTCGCCGTAGGCGTTGATGACGAAGCTGTTCTGGTCCGGGTGCTGGTGCCCGGCATAATACCGGCCGCTGTGAAAGCCGACCGCGACGTTCTCCCGCCCGTCCGGCAGAAAGGTGTTGAACAGCGTTACCCCGATATGCGGATAATATTGACTCTGCGGAATGCCGAGGGGAATTTCCGCCTTCCGGCCGTGCCGTTCCGGCACACCGGCATACCAGAGCGCCGCCGGATCGGCGGCCGCGGCCCCGAGCGTGGCCACCAGCTGCCGGTTGACCGGTCCGGTCAGTCCATGGTTGGGACTGCCGGTATCCGCAAAGGAGATGCCGAAACCGCCGTCAGGCGCGCTGTACAACGGGAACCGGGCGGTCCGGCGCAGCCACGGATGCTGAAAAAGATCCACACCGACCGTATACCGGGCCAGCTCCACGAACCGCACCAGCAGTCCGGTCCCGTAGCTCCAGTAACCGAGCCCCTCGTTGTTCTCGCCGTCAAAACCCAGCGCCGGAAGAAAGCGGCAGGCGAAGAGCGAACACAGATACCGGAACCGCATTTCCGCCTCCGGCGCCTCCGGCAGCGACAGCACCGCCACGGCCGCCGCCTGCGCCTGATCCCACGGATGGTTATTGGCCTCTTCACCGCGGAAGGGATGCAGCCATTCCCAGTACTGGTCGCCGCGTGCCCGGATGGCGGCGGCGGCCACCGCCCGTTCTTCCCCGGTCATAATGTCCCAGGCGGCATCCAGACACCAGGCCATGCCCAGCAGCAGATTGCTGACGGCGAGATCGTGGCGGCGGGCGTGGGAACCGCCCTCGGGGTCCCAGTTGCGGGCGACTTCCAGCAGCCACTCCCGGGCCTTCTCCCGGAAATCCTGCCGGTCGCTCAGCAGGGCCGCCTGCCCGACCGCGGCCAGACGGCGACCGGTCGGAGTGATGATGCCGTTGCCGACCAGGTTGTACCAGTCGATCCAGGCGGGATACCGGGGATCGGCGCCCTCCTGATAGGGTTTCGGATCCGGGGGAATCGGATAACGGCAGAGCGCCTCCGCATGGCGGATCAGCGATTCGGGGTGCGGGTGATAATAGGCGGCGAGTCGCTTCAGTCGCGGGCGCGGCGCGGCGGCGAAAGCGCGGAAATCCCACGCGGGCAGCCGCCAATCCTGCGCCGGAGTCGGGATGTACAGGGCGTCGGATGCAAGGACTTTCCCGGTTCCGGCATCCGTGACCCGGTAATACCGGACGCCCGGCGGCAGCGGTTCCGACGGGACGAAAAACGGTTCCTGTACCTGAATGCGCACCGTCCCCGCCTCCGGGAAAGCCGGGTCCGCGGAGTGTTCCAGCCGGTAACGTCCCCCCGGCGTCGCCGGCCAGTCGAACAGCGGCAGCGCGGAATAGGAGATCCGCAGGCCCGCCGCCGGATCATAATCCGGATCCGGCGCGATGCGCAGGTCACGCACTTCGAGCGTCGCCTGAATACCTTCCGCGGCCCGGCTCCGGCTGTAGATGTTCACGCCGATGATGCCGATGCCGGTTGCGGGCGGCGTCCGGTCCTTTCCGTAGCGCTGCTGTCCGAGAGCAATCCGCGCCCGCCGCCACTGCCGCGACTCCGGCAATTTGCCGAAGGTGGTCTGCCGGTTTTCGTCCACCAGCGCCACCGCGTTATAATCGAGCGCCTCCTTTTCCGGGAGAAGGTTGCGATATTCGAACGTCAGCAGCAGATCGGGCCGGAATGCGAAAGCGACCGGCAGCTCCAGCGCGCAATAACGGCTCGGAATCCGGTTGGACACCCGGTAGACGCCGTCCCGGAACTCCGCACGGTAGGCTTTGGGATTCGACGCAGGGGCCCCGATCCCGGCCTCGAATTCCGTGGCGTCGGCCGCGCCCGGCAACAGCATCAGGCCCGCTGCCGCGCAATAAAATGCAAACTTTTTCATGACGGATTCAAATGGCATTGATATTAATGTTTTTGTTCAGGTAAATGGCCTCATTGCACACCGCCGCGTGCGGCTGCTGCTGAAAACCGGCGGCATGACCGTCGAAAAACAGCACGTTGGCGGCCCGGCTGCCATGTCGCAGCCACGAAATCGCCCCGCCGGGCGTACGCTCGAACAGATCGGCCTTTTCAATCCTCCCTTCATAATAATATCCATCATAAACCCGCATTTTGCGACTCGGATTCAAAAGTCGGTTGGATTTGATCATCGGCCAGGTCATCGTTTTGCCGTTATGATAGCCGCTCAGCCAGGTGTGGGCGTAACCGCCGAGCGAAATATATCCGTTGCTCTTCGCCGTCATCGGGCTCCAGGCGGGCCAGGTCGCACTGTAAAGCCAGTCGGTCAGCCCCTCTTCGGACATCCAGCCGGGACAGAGCGGAACCGCCGCCACCGGCTGCGCATTGCCGTCGCCGGGTTTTCTGCGGGAAAAGAAGGACTCCGCATACGGTCGGCAGAGCGAAAACCAGTACTGATTCGGCGCATTGTCGCTCCAGAGGCAGGGCACCAGGTATTCCTGATGGTCCGCGGGGTACTGGGCCATGGCCAGGCCGATCTGTTTCAACTGGTTGACGCAGCTGATCGTGCGCGCCCTGACGCGCGCCCGGTTCAGCGACGGCAGCAGAAGCGAGGCGAGAATCGCGATGATCGCAATCACGACCAGCAGTTCGATCAAAGTGAATGTTTTTTTCCCCATAGGGCGGTTCTCCTGTGGTTGTTGTTTGAAAAAAAGAAGCGCAGCTGTCGTCATACCGTGGTCGGCTGATGAAAAACGACACTGCCGATGTCGAAGGAATCACTGCAGTCGAACGTCCGCAGGGGAACGGCGGCAAACCCCGGAGCCGCCGGTGTTTCCACCTGGTCGGAAACCAGGAACAATTCCCCGCCGAGCAGGATCCGGCGTCCGGGCAGATGCGGCGCGGCCATCCTCCGCCGGAGTTCGCGGAACATGGTTTCGCCGATCTCCCGCCAGTTCGCGCTGACGGACGGAAACAACGGCCAGTCCGGATTCAGCCGCCGCTTGCCGTCCATGCCCAGAATGATGAAATCCTCATTCAGGTTCCGCCCGCAGCGCTGCTGATATTCGGCATGGTAGTGCCGCAGCATGGTGTCGGAAGTGAACAGATAACCGACCTCCGGATACAGGCGGTTTCGGATACGGGGCGCGATGTAGATGTCACACTCGCCGCCGCCCCGCCGCCAGTAGGACTGGAAAATCTCCGCCCGGCGCCGGTAAATCGGCGATGCGTGTCCGATCACCTCCACCCGGGAGACGTTGCGCTCCCGAAAATAGGCCCCGGCCAGCTCCGCCGCCTGAAATTCGTCCAGATTGACCAGCGAAATCCGGCCGCCGTAGGAGTCGGTCATCAGCGTCGCCACCGTCGGCAGCGGACTGTCGAATTCGGTCAGTACCGCGTCATATTCCTTGAACAGCGCCGTGCCCAGACAATCCCGGGTGGCCCGGGCCAGAACCTCCGGCGTCAGGCCCTGATGATGCACGGGATGAATGGCCACTTCGAAGCCTTCGCTGATGGCCAGCTGCTGAAAGGCCAGCAGCGCGACATAACTGATACTGGTTCGTTCGCCCAGCACCTCCGATTCGATCAGGGCGGCCAGTTTGCGTGAGGACGACTGCGGCGGAAAAAAACGATTGGTCCCGACCACGATGCCCCGGTTGGCCTCGGCCCTCAGAATCCCGGAGGCGAGCAGGGGACGGAGCTGAAGATGCACCGTGCTGTGCGGCATGTGGAATTTCTGTCCCAGCCGGCGCAGCGACGGAATCCGTCCGCCGACCGGATATTCTCCGGAAGCGATGCGGGCGAGCAGATATTCAGCGAGACGGCGATCGATATGCGGCACGGGGACGCTCCTTGTTCACGGGTTGCCTTCCGCTTATAAGGATAGATCAGACCGATCGAAAAAACAAGCCAAACAACCGGTTAAAGCCGTTGAAACCGTACAGGATGTACAGGTCTCCCCCCCTCCGGAAAGCGACGGAACACTGCCGCTTCGCCCGGACGAGGCAACGGCATGCGGCGGCGTTCCCGTGCCGAGAGGAACGCAACGCGGCCGCTTGCGGAAAACCGGTTGTCGTGATATATTCCTCAGAAAAACGGCAACGGAGAATCATGGAACCGGAAGAGAACAAAGCGGAGCGGGCGCGGACGCTGTTTCTGCGCCATGCCAATTGCGCGCAGGCGGTACTGGGCGCGTTTCACGAGGAGTGCGGTCTGGATTTCGACACCGCCATGCGTCTGGCTTCCGGGTTCGGGGCGGGCATGAGCCGGCTGCGTGAAATCTGCGGCGCGGTTTCCGGCATGGTCATGGCGGCAAACCTGCTGCGGGGATATTCGAATTTGAATGACAAGCAGGCCAAGGACGCCCATTACGCCTTCATCCGGCAGCTGACCGGGGAATTCGAACGGGAAGCCGGATCGCTGATCTGCCGTGAACTGCTGGGCCTGCCGTCCGGTCGGCGGGACGAACCGGTTTCGGAGGAACGGACGGCGGAATACTACCGGAAACGCCCCTGTCCCGAAATGGTGGCGCTGGCGGCGGCGATCCTGCAGCGCCACCTGAATGCCGGCAAAGACCGTTAACCATCACTCCGGTGTAATTCCGGAGAATCGGGCGCCCCGGAAACGTTCCTGCACCGTCGTTATGCCCCGGTTTCTTTCCGGAGTTTTCCGAAGGCGGCGATGATGCCGCGCAGAATGCGCACGCACGCGGTCATCTCCTGCACGGAGGCAAATTCGTATTCGCCATGAAAATTGTACCCGCCGGTGCCGAGATTCGGACAGGGCAGCCCGCGAAAGGAAAGCATCGCGCCGTCGGTCCCTCCGCGGATCGGCGGGCTGACCGGTTCCAATCCGGCCTCCCGGATGGCCTGTTCCGCGATTTCGATCAGTTCCGGGTGCCGCCGGATGATCTCCTCCATGTTGGCGTACTGATCCCGGATGGCGACGGAAACGGTGCCGGAACCGTAACGGCGATTCAGAGTCGCGGCAGCGGTGCGGCAGAATTCCTTGCGTGCCTCGAAGCGGGCACGGTCATGATCACGCAGCAGCGAAACCAGCTCGGCCCTGCCCACGTTTCCGCTCAGGTGAACGGGATGGTAGAACCCCGCGAAGCCGTCGGTGTATTCGGGCGCCTCTTCCGGCGGAAACAGAGCCTGCAATTCGCCGGCAATCTTGATCGCGTTCCGCATCACCCCCCGGGCCGATCCCGGATGCACCGAACGACCGCGGATGGAGAAGGTCGCTTCCGCCGCGTGAAAGTTCTGAAACTCGATTTCACCGGCGGCCCCCCCGTCCACGGTATAGGCACAATCCGCTCCGACTCCGGCAATGTCGAAATACCGCGCGCCCTCGCCGATCTCCTCATCCGGCGTGAACGCCAGCCGGAGCGCCCCGTGCGGTGCGCCGGCGGCCATGATTTCCGCCACGGCAGTGATGATTTCGGCGATGCCCGCCTTGTCGTCCGCACCGAGCAGCGTGGTGCCGTCGGTGGTCACCAGCGTATGCCCGTGAAAACGGTTCAACACCGGGAAAACGGCGGGGTCAAGCATTTTTCCGCTCTGTCCCAGTGCCAGAATCCCCCCCCGATACGGATCGACGATCTGCGGCCGGACGTTCGCCCCGGACGCTTCTCCGGCCGTGTCGAGATGCGCGATCAACCCGAGTACGGGAGCCGCTTCACATCCCGGGGTCGGCGGCAGTTCGGCCACCAGATGACCGTATTCCGTGATCCGGACCCGGTGCAGGCCCAGTTCCCGCAGCTCTCCGGCAAGCGCTTCCGCCAGGCACCGCTGTCCCGGCGTGGAGGGGTGCTTCCCGGTCGACTCGTCCGAACGGGTGTCAAAGGCGACATAACGCAGGAATCGTTCCAGAACCGTCATCTCTTTCCCCCTCCTCGCTCAGACGATGGTGTAACCACCGTCGGCCGTCACCACCGCGCCGTACATGAAACCGGACTCGTCGCCGGACAGGAAACGGACCACCTCCGCAATCTCCTCCGGCCGCCCGAAACGCTTCAGCGGCTGCAATGCCAGAAATCCGGCCATCCCCCGGGCCTCGTCCCCGGTATCGCGCGCCCCGTCATGCAACCCCGGCGTATCGGTGGTGCCGGGGGCGACCGCATTGACCCGGATCCCATACGGCATCAGAGCGATGGCGGCGGCGCGGGTCATCGAAGCAACGGCGCCCTTGGAGGCGTGGTAAGCGAAATACCCCGGCGACCCGACAATGGCGAAAGTGGAGGAGAAATTGACGATCGCGCCC
>CASDQW010000048.1 GCA_949282965.1 uncultured Lentisphaeria bacterium | reverse complement strand
GCTGATCGACTACATTCCCGCCGCTCCGGTGCTGAAGAAGATCATGGACCGGAGCATTCCCGACATTTACAACACGCCCCAGGTGGCCTCCATCATCGCCGCCGGATTCGAACTGCTCTCGGGCATGCTGGACGCACTGGTGCCGGCGGTGAACGAAGTGGCGATCGAACTCAACGGCGGTCCCGCCGCCTCCTACCGCTCCCGGCGGTTGATCAAGATTCTGCCGGTCCGCTACGCGCCGCCGGAAGATCCGCAGTGGCGGCAGAGTGCGTATCTGCGGATGCTGTATGTGCTGGATTATCTTTCCGGCATGACGGATTCCTATGCGGTATCGCTTTTTAAGAAACTGAAAGGAATTTCTCTCTGATGCCGGAACTGCCGGAAGTGGAAACCGTGGCGCGGGCGCTGCGCCCGCATCTGACCGGGCGCCGGATTACGCGCGTGGAGGTTTTTTCTCCGAAAATGCGCGAACCGCTGACGCCGCTGATGGAAGCCGATCTGCCCGGACGGACGGTGCTGGCGGTGCGCCGTCGCGGACGGTATCTGCTGCTGGACCTGGACGACGGGCGGACGCTGCTGGCGCACCTCGGCATGTCGGGCGTGATCCGGCTGGAAGGAGCGGAGGTGCCGCGCCGGAAGCATGAGCATGTTTTTCTCCATTTTGCGGGGAAATTGGTCTTTCGCTTCGAATGCCCCCGGCGTTTCAGCGTCTTGAAGATCTGTTCCCCGGAACGTCCGGGGGAAGATCCGCCGGAACTGGCGGCGCTTGGCGTGGAGCCGTTGTCGGAGGCATTTGATGGGGAATATTTCTTCCGGCGTTCCCGCGGTCGCACCGGACCGCTCAAAGTGTTTCTGATGAACAATGAAATCGTAACCGGCGTCGGCAATATTTATGCGACCGAGTCGCTGTTCGCCGCCGGGTTGCGCCCGGCGCGCAAGGCGGGATCGCTCACCCGGAAGGAATGTGAAGCCCTGGTCAGCGCGGTCCGGCGGGTGCTGCGCGAGGCGATCGCCGCGGGCGGAACCACCATTCATGACTACCGTCAGGTGGACGGATCGGAAGGGAAGTTCGAACAGGAATTGCGCATATACGGCCGTGCCGGACAACCGTGCGAAGTTTGCGGGACACCGATCCGGACCGTCCGGCTCGGCGGCAGAAGTTCCGCCTTTTGTCCGCATTGCCAGAAATAGAAGAGAAATGCCCGGTCCGGGCACTGCCCGACCGGATGACGAGATATTCGGAAATTCGCACCGGAATCTGCAACAACCGTTGCCCGGCGCACAAAGCGGGGAGGCCGGAAATGAGACGATGGAAACAGGCGGGGTACGGAATGACGGCGTTGCTGCTCTGGCTGACGGCCGGGACCGTCCGGGGAGACTGGCCGACGTATGAGGAGGCGGGCTTCCACCACGCGGCGCTGATCTACCAGCGGGAGACGCGGCGGATGGAGGAATTTAAACCGATGATCGCCCGGCACCGGCGCGATACCGGTCAATTTGAACCGCAGGGGGTTTTTGACTGTTTTCTGTTTCTGGACCTGCACGTGAACGGCATCCGCACGGAAAACGGCAAAACCCATCTCAAGGACTGGCAGCTGCAACTGGAACAGTGGTTCACCCCGGAACGGGAAGTGGACGCTCTGCATCGGGCGGTGCTGGAGCTGAAACAGGAGTTCGGCGGGAAACTGCCGCAACAGCTGACGGTGATTTTTTCCATTCCCTACATGCATCCGGCGGTGACGGATTTCGGGGATGTCGACGGGGACGGGATCAGTGAGAGCTTCGCCGATCCGGAAGGCGTCCGGAAAGTCGCCGAGTGGTATATCACTACCATCGAAGAAAAAATGCAGACATATCCGGAATTGAAGCTGCTGGGCTTCTACTGGATGAACGAGAGCGTCCGGAAAGACGAGCAGACGCTGAAGATCGTTTCCGAAATGCTCAAGGAACGCGGTCTGCGCTTCATCTGGATTCCCTGGTTCCGGGCGGCTGGCTGGGAACGGTGGCGTGATTTCGGGTTCGACTGCGCGCTGATGCAGAGCAATTACGCCTTTACGTCGTACTCTTCCGGAAAGACGTCGCGCCGGAACCGGCTTGATCTCTGCGCCGATCTGGCTCGCAGCCGGGGGCTGGGAATTGAAATTGAATTTCCTCACCGGCGCGACGCGGAGGGGATCGAAATCATCCGACAGACTTACGACGCCGGCAGCCGTCTGGGATTTCAGCAGGTGCCGGCGGCCTATTACCTGGGGAGTGAATTCAAGGAATACGCCTCGCCGGATCCGGCGGTCCGACAGGTGTACGACTGGACCTGCGACTATATCGCGGGCAAGGATATGCGGATTCCCGCGGAAGCGGTCCGGATCGACCGTCGCGATTCGGGTGAGGTCCTGGCGGAAATGGTGTGGGAATCGGCGCGTCCGGTGCATTATCTGGATCTGCTGCTGGAGGAACCGCCGGAAAATCCCTGGCGCGGATTTGTCGTGGCGGAAGGCCGCAAGACACCGGACGCGGCGTGGGAACCGCTGATGTGGCAGGCCCGGAAAGGAGCGAATCCCGGCAATGGGCGGTTTCAGAACATCACGCTGCCGGTTTTCACCGATTTGGCGGCGTTGCGGGTGCGGATGATTCCGGCGGGGGGAGCCGGGGCGCCGCGCCTCACTGGCGTGTGGCCCGATGCGGTAACGCCCGCCGTGCCGCCCGGAAAGACGGAAAAGACGGAAAAAGGAAAGAGCGGCGCGTCGTCTCTGGCGGATTATGCCTATCCCGATAATGCCGCCGGGCGCAAACTGCTCGACGGGCAGACTTCCGGCGGCTGGGGCGCGTATCTGGGCTGGCAGAATGCACCGCTTGGAGTGATGTTCGATCTCGGGCCCGGCGGTACGGAATGGGACGAGGTCCGGGTCCATGCCCGGCGGGAACTGGGAGCCGCGATCGCCTATCCGCTCCGGTTGTCACTGTGTGCTTTTGCGAAACCGCCGGAAAAGGTTTCCGGCGGGCGGGGGGCCTTGCCGGAACAGGCGGTAATGGCGGGGATGCCGAAACGGGCGATGCCCCGGAACGTTCCGGACGGGAAGGTGCAGGAGTCCATGTTCGTGTTTCGCTTTGACCAGCCGCTTAAGCAGCGCTATGTGGCACTGGAAGGAGACGCGGTGACCTGGGTTTTCCTTTCGGAAGTGGAATTTTTCTGCCATGGTCAGCGTCTGCCGACGGAGTCGATCCACTACCGCATCACCGCTCCGCTCAAGCGTCGGGATACTTCCCGTCAGCCCTGACGGAAGGCGTATTCCATGCCGGTCCGGCGGGAACGGCGCCCCCGTCCCGCCGGGAGGGGGCGATGAATGCCCCCCGTCGGAACATTGCTCTACCGGGCGAGCTCCCGCAGTGCCCGATCGTAATCGGGATCCTGGACGATGTCATCCACCAGCTGGGTGTAGCGGATGATGCCGTTTTCGTCAACAATGACGACGGCGCGGGCGAACAGGCCTTCGAGCGGGCCGCTGGTGATCAGAACACCGTAGTCTTCGCCGAACCGGCACTGCGGGCGGAACGCGGAGAGCGTCCGGACGTTCTGCAGCCCTTCCGCGCCGCAGAAACGGCTCTGGGCGAAGGGCAGGTCCCGGGAAATGCAGAGCACCAGCGTCCGGGGCATTTCGGAAGCGTGCTGGTTGAAGGTTCTGACCGATCTGGCGCAGGTGGGGGTATCGATGCTGGGAAAGATGTTGAGCAGCAGACGGTTCCCTTTTCCGTCCGCCAGCCGGAACGGCTTCAGGTCGGAGTCGGTCAGCGTGAAGTTCGGCGCCGGTTCGCCGGGGCGCACCGGAGCGCCGGCGAGAGAGACGGGAGTCCCGTTGAAAAGCGTGGTGTGCGGCATGATGATGTTCCCTCCTTGTTTTGAATGGGCACGGTCCGGAGACGGAGGATGGTCATCGGACATTCCGACCTGATCGGAATGGGGACCATCTGCTGGAACATACCGGTTGCCGGCGCAAAAAGCAAGCGTATGGCAACGGAAACCGAGGTTTTTTGTCTTTCCGACTCTTTCCCGCTCATTCTCTCCAGTCTTTTCCCGGTACCGGAACAATGGGGGCTCTTGCAAATGGTTTTTTTACACGGTACATTATGAAGCAATGTACCAGAGGGATGACGGCATGGTTTCCCGGAAACAGGCCGACTGGAATATTTTTATAGATTGTCATGGACGAAACAACAGCAGAAACGGTAAACGATCTGGAAAAACTCGCGGCAGCCAATCAACGGAAGGCATGGGCGGTTCTTCGCTCCAGCGGCCTGCGCGAAGCCTGGGAGGCGGTCGGCGCGCGCGTGAATCCGATCGGTTCCCTCGCGATGGGGCTGTTGCTGACGCACCGCGACATTGATCTGCACGTCTATACGGAAACACTTGAGGCT
>CASDQW010000047.1 GCA_949282965.1 uncultured Lentisphaeria bacterium | reverse complement strand
CGTATGAAAGAAGGCGTCTTCCGGCAGGATTTCCGGCGGTTCCGCCGCCGGTGCGAACCAGCGTTTGCCGTCGATGTCGCGCCGGAGAAAACGGTAGAGCTGCAGATAATTTTCCACCGTGTTCTGGCGGACGTAGGCATTGACGGTTTCGGCGTCTGCCGGCGCGAAATTGCCGAAACCGGTTCCCGGTCGGCCGGCGTTGCAGACGTGCACCGGTGTCGTGGCGGCCAGGCGCCGCAGTGCCGCTTCCTGATCGCCGGAAACGGCCAGGCCCATGCCCTGTACCAGTACGGCATCGTAACCGGCAAGAGCGGCGGCGTCCGATTCGGCGTTCCACTCAACCGGAGTGAGGCGGATGAACGGGCCGGTTTCCGGTTCGGTCATGCGGGCGAGCCGGAACCCGGAAAAATTGACCAGCGCGATATTCGTCGGTGCGGCAAAGTGCCGGACAACGAGCCCCGCGGCGGCAAGGATCGCCAGGAGGGCGGGAAGCAGAATTAATAGAATCAGTCGAAGACGATGCCGTTTCATGGGTGGGATTCCTCGTTTTCCGGAACGTAAATGATTTCGCCGTTTTCCAGGCGGTAGGCGATGCCGACGCGTTGTCCACGTCCGGAGCCGGTGGTTTTTTCGGATTTGTACCGGGTGACGCGGTTGTTTTTCTTGACGATGATTTCCATATCGGGTTTCCCGGCGTTTTTGACGTAGGTGACATCCTGCGCCGTCAGAAATTCGGTCATCTGCGAGCGGATGACGAATGCAACCATCAGCGCCACCGCGAAAACCATCGCCACGTCGAAGAGATTGACCAGACCGCTCATCGGGTCGATGTCGTCCATCGTGCGGCCGCCGTGGCGGAAACGTTCCCGCCGGGTCATGGCCGCCGCTCCCGGAGCTGGAGGTCCAGCGCGTAACACAGATCGGAGTGCTCGGCTTCGTAGAAGTGTTTCTTGACGTTGAGCACGAGCATGTCCACGCCGGCAATGGTCACGCCGATGACGGTGGTGGCGAACGCCAGCTGCATGTTGTACGCCATGGAACCGATATCGCCGGAAGCGAGTCCCGCCAGTGCCGGCCCCATCGGAATCAGGGTGCCCATCAAACCGAGCATCGGTCCGATTTTGATGAGGAAGCGGAGCCGGTCCAGTTCGGCGATTTGCGCCGCGTGACGGTCGGCGAGGAATTTTTCGCAATGCAGTTCGTCCCAGTTCAGTTTTTCCATGGCGCGGAGGGCGCGACGGAAAGCGCCTGCGCCTTCCAGGTCGGCCGCGGAGAGGCGGCCGGAACGGATTTTGCGCATGAGTTCCACCCGGCCGCGTCGGCGGCGCAGAACGCCGAGGTAAAACGAGCAGAAGCCGCCCAGCGTCGCCAGAGCGGCGAGAAATCCGATCAGCAGCAGTACCACCACCGGCAGCATCAGGCTGATGGAAATCCAGTTCATCAGTTCATTCAGAATATTCATATCGTATTTCCTTTCCAAACATTCCACAAATGATGCGCGCCTGCAAAAAGAATGCAGCCCGCTGCGATGATACCCCAGACCGGCCAGGTGACGGGATCCGGCATTTCCCATTCCGCAGGTAATCCCCGGCATTGCGCCGCTGCCGGGAGCGCCACGGTCAGCAGCAGCGTCAGCCATTCCAGCGAAAGCACCAGCCGTAATCGGTCTTCGCGTCCGGAGCGGAGCCGTGTCATGATTTCGGCGAGCAGGGGGGGCAGCAGCCAGCCGCCCAGGGCGACGATGCCGGTCAGTACCGGAAAACTCCGCCCCGGCAGATGCAGAAACGCCGAGAACTGAGCGTACAGTACGCCGGGAATCAGCAGCAGCGACGGCGCCAACGCTGTCGCCAGCCGAAGCCGGTGAAAGCGACAGCGCCCGGCAATGAGCGGCCAGCCGAGAGCCAGGGCACAGAGTTCCTGCGTGACGGCAACGGCGCAGAGCGTTTCGAGTTCCGGGGTGCCGCCGAGGAGTTGCTCCAGCTGTCCGCGGTTCTGTCGGAGCAGCCAGCCGCAGGCCGTGAACGGGATGACCGCTACCGGGAGCGTGAGACTCCAGCGCCAGCGCCGGGGGAGCAGCGCGAGTTTGCCGCCGCTGAGCAACGTGGCGGCCGCCAGTACGCAGAGAATGTACAACGCCATTTCATTGACCGCCGGATCAGAAGGGATAGTGCAGCCGGTCGCGGCGACCGTCGGTCCGGAAATAATCTTCGTTGGGCTTGCCGAATTGCCCGATGAGGTTGGCTTCCGCGAAGAAATTGCCGTTGATGGTGCCCTTGTTGTAATGTTCCGCCGTGGCGTGTCCGTCCGCCCAGCCGATGACGGC